>NZ_JBEXLH010000035.1:0-88449 GCF_040609855.1 Nonomuraea sp. NPDC004580
ACCGCCGCCTGTGTCGCCTCCAGCGCCTCACGCAGCAGCTCGGCCTCGTCGTTCAGCCGGGACAGGCGGGCGGTCAGCGTGGCGTCGCCGCCGCGCGCCGCGTCGAGCCGCGCGGTGAGCCGTCCCGCGTCGCCGCTCAGCTCCTCATGCCGGGTACGCGCGGCCGCGAGGCGCGCCGCCACCCGGCGTCCCTGCTCCTCCAGCTCGCCACGCTCGCGCCCGAGCCGCGCGGCCTCCTCCGCCAGCCGAGGCTCCCCGTCCGCCGACTCCTGAAGCCTGCGCAACTCACGCTCAGCCGCCGCCAGCACCACCTCAGCCTCAAGCTCCACGCCGAGCCGCGCCACCTGCTCCCGCCCGGCCATGGCGTCGTCGGGATCCAGCCGCGCCGATACGCCCTCTCCCTGCGCTCGCTCAGGCTCGGGATCCAGGTCGAGCTGAGCGCGTACGCGTGCCCGCTCGGCCTGCCGCTGTGCCCGGTGGGCTCGGTTGGCGGCGAGGGCCTCGGCGATCTCACGCGCCCGGTCGCGGACGCGTTCGCGGTCGTCCTCGACCCGTTCGAGCGCGGAGGCCAAGGCCGGCTCGCGGTCGGCGACCGCCTGGATGCGGGCCAGCTCCTGCTCGGCCTGCTCCACGTGCTCCTCCGCGGTCGCCACGTCCAGACCTTCGGTGGCGGCGGACACGTCGGCGTGGCGGGACTCCAGGGAGGCCAGGGTACGTTCGGCGGCCTCGCGTTCGCTCAGGGCGGCGTCATGGGCGGCCTCGGCCTCGCGCTCGTCGTCGGCCGAAGGGGCACTGGGCGCGGGCGCGGCCGGTTGGGGGTGGTGCTCGGAGCCGCAGACCGCGCACGGCTGCCCGTCGGCGAGGTCGCGCGCCAGCTCGGCCGCCATGCCGTCGATGCGGGCCTGGCGCAGGTCGAGCCAGCGTTCGCGGGCGGCCTGGGCCTGGTCGACGAGCACCTGGTGCGCGGCCCTCGCCGCTTCGAGCTCGCCGGCGAGCGTCTCGCGGCGGTGGGTCGCCTCCAGCGCGGCCCTGGCCGACTCCAGCGCGGCCGTCTGGGCGGGGATGGCGGCGGCCTGGGCGCGTACGTCGGCCAGCGCGGCCTCTGTCTCGGCGAGCCGGGCGGGCAGCTCGGCCTCGGCGGCGGCCACCTCGGCCTCCCGCTGCGCCAGCCCGTCCAGCTCCATCGCCAGGGCGGCCAGCTCGCCGTCGATCTCGATGAGGTGCGCGGCCGCGTCGCGTGCGGCCTTGGCCGCCGAAATCCTGGCCGCGTCCGTACGCGCGACCGCCAGGCCCGCCTCGGCCCGCTCGATGAGGGCCGGCAGCTCGGCCAGCCGCGCGGTCACGCGTTCGTCGGCGCGCAGCAGCTCGGCCAGCTCGTCCTCGACCCGCAGCAGGTCGCGCCTGACCACGGAGAGCCGGGCCTCCTCGGTGAGCAGCTCCTGCAGCCGCGCGATCTCGTCCTGCCGCGCCCTCTCCAGCGCCGCGAGCTCCCCGACGTTCGGCCCACCCTCCTCGATCCGCCGCTGATCGCCATACCGCCCGTCGGGAGCCCCGTCCAAGGCGGAGGGGTCGGAGGAGGACAGGAGGGGGCGGGCGCGGGCGAGGGCGTCGGCGGCCAGGGTGCGGGCCTTGGTGGCGGCCTCCATGCGCTGGCGGGCGGCCGTGATCAGGGGGACGACGCGGTCGGCTCTGGCGGCGTCGTCGAGGATGGCTTGGAGGTCGGCGCGCTCGTCGGCCCGCTCGTCGAGGGTGCGGCGCAGGGTGAGCGCCTCGGCGTAGCGGCGCTGGCGCTCGGCCAGGGCGGCGGCCTGCTCGAAGCGGGTGCGCGCGGCGCGTACGGCGACGCCTGCCGCGGCGTGCTCCTCCTCGGCCCGCGTCACGACGGCCCGCGCGGCGTCGAGCAGCGCGCCCGCCCACGGCAACGGCTCCTCCTCCGGCGACGGCGCCTCCCCGGCGGCTGAGGCCACGGGCTCGGTGGGCTCAGGGTCCGGGGTGAGGGAGTGCAGGAGGGTGGGGCCGGCGGCTTCCTCCAGGCGTTTGACGGCGAAGTCGACCTCCTGGCGGAGGTCCTGGGCTTCGCGCCAGGACTGTTTGCGGTGTTCCGCCAGCCACGACTCGGCCGAGGTGAAGATCTTGACGGTGAAGAGGCGTTCGAGGAGTTTGGCGCGTTCGTCGCCGGCGGCGCGCAGGAAGCGGGCGAAGTCGCCCTGCGGCAGCATGGCCACCTGGCAGAACTGGTCGGCGTTCATGCCGAGCAGCTGCCCGACGAGGTCGCCGGCCTCGTCGAGGCGGGTGGTGAGGCCGTGCCAGCCGGCGCCCTGCCACTCCGACAGCACGACCTTGGACTTCTCCTCGGTGACGCCCGTGCCGCGCAGCTTGGGCCGCTGCCAGGCGGGTGAGCGCTGGATGCGCAGTAAACGGCCCCGGAGGGTCACCTCAAGGGTCACCGAAGGGCCGGTGCCGGGCGGGGCGTGGTCGCAGCGCAGGCTGCGGGCGCTGTTGCGCTGGCCGGGCACCTGACCGTAGAGGGCGAAGCAGAGCGCGTCGAGGACGGTGGTCTTGCCCGCCCCGGTGGGCCCGTGGACGAGGAAGAGCCCGGCCTCGGCCAATGCGTCGAAGTCGACGGTCTCGGTGCCGGGGAAGGAGCCGAACGCCGTCAGCGTGAGCCGGTGCGGCCGCATCTACGCCATCGTCTCCTTCGCCCTGGACGCCTCGATGGCCTGTCTTAGCAGGTCTTCCTCCTCGGGTGCGGCAGGCTCGCCGCGGACCTCCTTGACGAAGTCGAGCGCGACCTCCGCCTCGGGCCGCCCGCTGAGGCGTACGGGCTGCGCCGCGGGGACGGCGCCCACGGGCTCGAAGGACAGCGCGAGGGTGTGGGGGAAGCGGGCACGCAGGCGGTCCATCGCGGACTTGGGGCGCACGGGGTCGGTGAGGATGATCTGCAGCCAGTGGTCCTCGTAGGGGGCGTGGCGGGGGTGGGTGAGCAGGTCGTCGATCTCGCCGCGCAGCCGCCCGACGGGACGGGGCACGGGAGCGGGCACGAACTCCACCTCCTCCCCCAGCGTCACCAGCCAGGAGCCCTTGACGTGGCCGGCCTCGGAGAAGGAGTAGGCCAGCGGCGAGCCCGAGTAGCGCACGGTCTCGGACATGCGCTGCCGCCCGTGCAGGTGGCCGAGCGCGACGTAGTCGGCGCCGTCGAACGCCGCCAGCGGCACGTGGGCGACCCCGCCGACGCTGATGTCGCGCTCGCTGTCGCTGGCCTGCCCGCCGGTCACGAAGCAGTGGGACAGCACCACCGATGCGCGGTGGCGGGCGGCGCCGGCCCTGATGCGGGTCATGGCGTGGGTGATGGCGGCGGTGTGGCTGCGGTCGGGCAGCTCCCACTGGGCGCGGACCAGCTCGGGCTCGATGTAGGGGATGCCGTAGAAGGCGACGTCGTCGACCAGGACGGGCTCCCACGACTGGTCGGGCGAGGTGCGCACGTGGACGCCCGCCGCCTCGAACAGCGCGGAGCCGAACCGCAGCCGCAGCGCCGAGTCGTGGTTGCCGCTGATCAGCACCACCCGGGCCCCGGCGGCGCGCAGCCGGGCGAGCGCCTCGTCGAGCAGGGCGACGGCGTCGACGGGCGGCAGCGCTCGGTCGTAGACGTCGCCGGCCACCGCCACGACGTCGACCCGCTCGGCCCGCACGGTCTCGACCAGGTGATCGACGAACGCGGCCTGCCCGGCGAGCAGGCTCTCGCGGTGGAAGGAGCGCCCGAGGTGCCAGTCGGAGGTGTGCAGGATCCGCATGTCGCAGGAAGCTAACAGCTCTCACTGACAAATGCGGCCTCTCCCGTCCCACGCGCCGGGAGTAGGCTGAAAGATCAGCGGGCAAACCAACGCACATGGGGAGGCCGATGCGCACTGGCCGTGGCACCTTGAGCGTCGCCGCCGGTCTGGTGCTGGTGGCTCTCGCGACGGTCGGGTACGTGCTGCCGCCCGCATTCGACCCGCCGCCGCTCAAGGTCGATCCAGCTTTCCAGGCGATCCCGCCTCAGCCCGTCGAGGAGCTGAGGCCGGTGATCGCCGCCGGCGCGATCCGCGAGGAGAAGATCTCCATCCCGGCGGAGGCCCAGCGGCTCCAGGGCACGCTGCGGGTGCCGCTCACGCCTGGGCGGCACCCGGCGATGGTGTTCGTGTCCGGGTCGGGCAACGGCTCGCGTGAGGAGTTCACGCCGCAGGCGGAGTTCCTGGCGAAGGCGGGCGTGGTGACGATCGCGTTCGACAAGCGCACGATCGGCTACGACTTCCGCCGCCGCGACTTCGGCCTGCTGGCGGACGACGCGCTGCGCATGGTCGAGTACCTGCGGACGCGGCCCGAGGTCGATCCCGCGCGGGTGGGCGTGTGGGGCGTGTCCGAGGGCGGCTGGGTGGTGCCGATCGCGGCGGCCAAGAGCACGTCGGTCGGGTTCATCGTGCTGGTGTCGTCCCCCAACGTCTCCCCGCTGCGCCAGGTCGCCTGGGCGCTGAACGAGCAGCTGCTGCGGCTGCGGGCCCCCGCCGGCGTACGCGACCTGCTGACCAGGGCGATGGGCGGGGTCGGGTTCGACTTCCTGCGCTACGACGCGATTCCCGCATTAAGCCAGGTCAAGCAGCCGGTCCTGGCGTTCTACGGCACCACAGACCCCTCGATCCCCTTCGTCGAGTCCACCAAGGCGCTCATCACGGCGCTCGGCAAGGCGGGCAACGACGACTACACGATCCGGTTCATGGCCAAGGGCGATCACGCCATGCGGGTCAACGGCGGCGACTTCACCAGCGGCTACCTGGAGACCCTGGCCAACTGGATCAAGGGCCTGCCGCGCACGGCGAAGCCGGCGGTGCACATGGCGGGCGCGACGCCGGTGCAGCGGTTCGAGGCGAGCGACGTGCCGGCCGCCCCCTGGTACGCGGGCGGCACGATGCTCGGCCTGACGATCTGCCTGGCCGCCGTCGGCTACGTGGCGGGCCCGGTGGCGGCCATGGTGGTCCGCCTGCGGCACCGCCACCAGACCCCGGTCGAGACCAACGCCCGCCTGTGGCCGCCGATCAGGCGGCGCCTGACCCGGATGGCGTGGACCGGGCTCGGGCTGCTGGCCTCGGTGGTCGCGTTCATCACGCTGCTGGTGCTGTTCTCGGTCAACCAGGCGGGCGCCTGGCCGGCCGTGCTGGCCGGCTGGCTGGTGGTGCGGCTGCTGGCCGTGCTCATGCTGATCCAGGAGGTCACGGCGGTGGCGGCGTACGTGTCGGCGCTGCGCGAGGGGCTGCAGCCGACCCGCTGGCAGTACGTGTCCGTGGCCGGCGTGCTGGGCGGCACAGGGCTGCTGCTCGTGGCCGCCGCCTACTACGGGCTGTTCTCCTTCCCCTGGTGAATGAAGGCGGCCATCCAGCGGTCGATCTCGGCGAAGACCTGCTTGCGTACGGGCTCGGCGGACAGCACGAGGTCGTGGACGCCGTCCTGGATGCGCACGCAGGTCACGTGCGGCCCGACCGAGGTGGACCAGCGGGCGATGTGGCAGGGGTCGAGCACGATGTCGGCCGAGCGGGCCTCGGGGACGAAGTCGCGTACGCGCAGGCCGTTGCTTGAGGCGAGCACGAGCACCGGCACGTCCACGGAGAGCCCGCCGTGCAGCCGCCGCTGGGCGCGCCGGATGGCGGCCAGCCACATGGCGTGCACGGAGAAGCCGCCGAGCGGCTTGAGCTCCAGGTCGTAGTCCCATTCGCCGTGCTCGCTGCGGTGCAGGGTGCGGCCGTAGACGTTGCTGGAGGGCAGCGGCAGCACCCACCGCGTGTACGACAGCGGCGTCTTGAGCAGGTCGGCGGCCAGCCGCAGGTGGGTGGGCACGTTGAGGTCGAAGAACGGGCTGTTGAGCACGAGCCCCTGCACCAGGCCCCGCCCGCGGACCCGGTCGGCCCACAGGGACGCGACGAGCCCGCCGGTGGAGTGGGCGTTGATGGTCAGCTCGTCGTGGTCGCGCCTGATGACGCGGACGGCCTCGTCGATCTCGGGGAAGTATTCGGTGACGCTCCTGACCAGGCCCCTGGTCTGGTGCGGCAACAGGGATCGGCCGTATTTGCGCAGGTCGAGCGCGTAGAAGTCGATGCCGCGCTGGACGTAGTGGTCGGCCAGGTGGTCCTGGAAGAAGTAGTCGGTGAAGCCGTGGAGGTAGAGCACCGCCCTGCGGGAGGCGGGCTCGGCCTTCCTGGACACCAGCGTCGCGACGACCTCGCCCTCGAAGTCGTCGGGCATGGGCAGCACGGTGATCTCGTACATGCTAGACACGATAGGGATCGTCGGGCCAGGAGGGCACACCGGAGGGCAGGTCGGTGCTCACCCGCATCGGGAAGTCCGGCTGCCGCTTGTCGAGGAAGGCGGTGACGCCCTCGACCGTGTCGGGCGCGCCGCCGAGCTCCGTCATGAGGCGGGAGTCGGCGGCGTGCGCCTCCCAGGGCGAGGCGGCCGACAGGCCCGACCACATGAGGCGGCGGATGGCGGCGACCGAGACGGCCGCGGTGTTGTCGGCGATCTCCCTGGCCAGCGCGTACGCGGCGGGCAGCAGCTCGTCCGCTGGATGGACGCGCGAGACCAGCCGCCCTTCGAGCGCCTCGGAGGCGGGGAAGACGCGGCCGGTGGCGGCCCACTCCATGGCCTGGGCGATGCCGACGATCCTGGGCAGGAACCAGCTCGACGCCGCCTCGGTGACGATGCCGCGCCGCGCGAACACGAACCCGAACCTGGCGTCCTCCGAGGCGAGCCGGACGTCCATGGGCAGCGTCATCGTGACGCCGACGCCGACGGCCGGGCCGTTGATCGCGCCGATGACGGGCTTGAGCGAGCGGGCGATGCGCAGCGCGACCGTGCCGCCGCCGTCGCGCGGCACGCCGTCCACGGTCTCGCCCCACTCCTTGCCCTTGAACGTGCCTGCGCCGCCGCCCAGGTCGGCCCCGGCGCAGAACGCCCGGCCGGCCCCGGTGACCACCACCGCGCGGACGTCGTCATCGGCGTCGGCCAGGTCGAAAGCCTCGATCAACTCTCCGCGCATCGTAAAGGTGAAGGCGTTCAGCCGGTCGGGACGCTTCAATGTCACGGTGGCGATGCGATCGGTCACCCCGTACTCGATCTCTGAGAAGCCCATGCCTAGAATCTTATTCGGTCGCTGAAATTCATCCCCAGATAACGTCATATTTCGTATACGGAGCATAGGCTGCCGCCTCGATGAAGCCCGGGGACGACCGCGCCGCGCGGTCGACCACCGGGTTCGAGGGCTTCGCGCCTATGGTGGAACACGCGGGGAAACGGGGAAGGCGTGGAGCAGGCGAAGGAACCAGGGAGCGCCGCGGCGGTCCTCGGGTGGCTCGTGCTGGCGGCACTCGCGCCCGGGGCCGCTCATCTGCGCGCCGGCCGGCGCAGGACCGGCCTCGTCCTCATCTCCTGCTACGCCGCCATGCTGCTGGCCGTGCTCGCGGTCGTGCTGACCAGCGATCTCGGCACGCTGCTCGGCTCGGCCACCCAGAACTCGTGGATCACCGCCGTCATGATCGGCACGGGACTGCTGGGCGCGGCCTGGTTCACGCTGATCGTGCACTCGTTCGTGGTGCTGCGGCCCGGGCGGCTCGGCCCGGCGGGGCAGGCGCTCACCGGCACGCTGGCCGGGCTGCTCGCCATCGTGGTCGTGGTGCCGTTCGGGTACGCCGCCCACTCCGCGAACACCTACCGGCAGGCGCTCGGCCACATCTTCCAGCCCCCCGAGCTCGCCGATCAGCCGCCGGCCCCCGAACCCGAGCCAGAGGACCCGTGGGCCGGGCGCGAGCGGGTCAACATCCTGCTGCTGGGCGGCGACGCCGACGACAACAGGACCGGTGTGCGTACCGACAGCATGCACCTGGCCAGCATCGACGTGCGGAGCGGCAACACCGTGCTGTTCAGTCTGCCGCGCAACCTCGAGGACGTGCGCTTCCGTCCCGGCACGCCGATGGCCCGCCGCTTTCCCGGCGGCTTCGACCTGCCGAAGGACGCCGGCGGCGGCAGCAGCGACCTGCTCAACAGCGTGTGGGAGTACGCCGACGCCCACCCCGAGTTGTTCGGCGGCAAGCAGCACCAGGGGCCCAAGGTGCTGATGGACACCATCGGCTACACGCTCGGCCTCGACGTCGACTGGTACGCCCTGGTCAACATGTGGGGCTTCGCCCGCCTGATCGACGCGATCGGCGGCATCACGATCACCGTCGAGCAGGACGTCGTCTTCGGCAAGTACAACGAGGGCCTGGTCAAGGCCGGCACGCGCCGCCTCAAGGGCGCCGACGCCATGTGGTACGCCCGCTCGCGCACCTTCAGCGACGACTACACCCGCATGCGCCGCCAGCGCTGCGTGATCGGCGCGCTGCTCGACCAGGCCGACCCGGCGACGATTCTGACCAGGTTCAACCAGGTCGCGCGAGCCACCAAGAACCTGATCAGGACCGACGTTCCGCAGCCGATGCTGCAGCACCTCGTGCCGCTGGCGCTGAAGGTGAAGAACGCCGAGGTGACCAGCCTGCAGTTCGTGCCGCCGCTGATCAACACCGGCTACCCCGACTGGGACGAGATCCGCTCCCTGGCTCAGAAGGCGATCCGCGAGTCGTCCCGTCCCGAGGGGCCCGTCGCGGCCTCCGCCTCACCGTCGGCTTCACCGGCCCCAGCCTCACCGTCCACCTCCCCGTCCATCTCACCGTCCATCTCACCGTCCATCTCACCGTCCATCTCACCGTCCATCTCACCGTCGGCTTCGCCGTCGAAGACGCCCGCGCCGAAGAAGAAGTCGGCCAAGCAGGACGGGGACGACCCCGTGCAGGGCCTCACGCAGGGCTGCGGCCCCTCGGCCCGGAGCTGATCGGTAAAGAACCCGCCTCGGCTCTGTGGCGTATCCGCCGGGCGCGGCGGCCCTCATGATCTCCTGGGCGGTGTCGCCGTACCTCGGGAGGTCCGTCATGCACCGCCGCCTGCTCGCCCTGTCCGCGCTCGCGCTGATCGTCGCCGCCGGCACACCCACGAGCGGGCTCGTGGACCGGACGCACGGCGTCCGTGACGTGCTCATCGAGGCCGGGTCCCGCTTGTCCGGCATCGCCGACATCATCACCGGCGTGCACCTGGCCCGCTCGCTGCATTTCTGATCCCGGCCGGACCCCGGCCCGGCAGGGCGCGGTGCCGGAGCGAGCAGTGATGGGACGAGCGCGCAACCCCACGACCGCGCCATGACCGGCCGCTCCGCCCGGCGCCACAAGGTCAGGCGTGGAAGGACTCCTTGGTCATGCGGCGGAGGCGGTCCTCGTCGATCTCGTGGCCGAGCCCCGACTGTGTCAGCGGCACCGCGATGACGCCGCCGTTCGCGCCCACCACGGGCGTGACGATCTGGTTCTGGCGGGGCGGCTGCGTCACGTCGCACGGCAGCGTGCACCCCGGCAGGCTGGCCACCGCGACGGTGGCGGCCCTGGCCAGGCCGGCGCCCTGACCGCCGGTGCACTGGATGTCCCATCCGGCCGCGGCGGCGCGGTCGTGGGCGCGGCGGGCCTCCGACAGCGAAGGGAACGCGGCCGGCCGCAGCAGCAGCACGCGGGCCGCGCGCAGGGTGAGGTAGTCGTCGAGCTCGGCGGCCGAGGCGACCTCGACCGCCACGGACGCGGTCACCTGGTCCTGGAGCGAGGCGTGGGAGTGGACGTCGGTGGTGGCGAAGGGGCGTTCGATGACCTCGAGGCCGTAGGAGTCGAGGGCGACGAGCTGGTCGAGGTCGGTGTAGGCGTTGCCGCAGTCGACGGCCAGGGTCAGCGCCGGGTACGCCTGCCGCACCGCGCGTACGGGCTCGACGTCCCAGCCGGGCCGTACGTCGAGGGTGACATGTCCGTAACCGGCGCAGATCTGCTGGTTGACCCGGGTGACCAGGCCCTCGACCGACGAGTCGGGCGACAGCCGGACGGTCGCCATGAGGGAGGTGCGGGTGCCGCCGATCGCCTCGGCGAGCGGCACCCCGCGCATCTTGGTCCACAGGTCCCAGCAGGCCATGTCGACGGCGCTGTCGCCGCTCGGCAGGGTGTCGGGGTGTTCCCAGTCGACGCCGATGAGCAGCGCCGCCAGCGTCTCCTCCAGCCTCGACCAGGTCTTGGCCGGGGGTGCGGTCGCCTCGCCCCATCCGGTCATGCCCCCGTGGTCGGTGAGCTTGACGAGCAGGCTCTCCGACCTCCTGCCCAAGGGCAGGACAAGCCGGAAAACCTCAAGCTCCCGGACTCGCGGCATGCATCCCCCTCTTATGGCGCGGCTCCCTCCATAGTGCCCGGTGCGGAAGCGTGCACAAAACGCGGGGCCAGCACGAAGGCTCCGACGGCCAGCAGCGCGGTGAAGGCGAGGCCGATGAGGTAGCTCTCGCCGGCGGCGGTGAACAGGGCGCCGCTGATCGCGACCGCCACCACGGTGAACACCGACTCGCCGACGCCGACGGCCGCGCTGTTGCCGCCCTCCTCGCCCTCCTTGGACATCTCCAGCACCAGCACGGACACCGTCGGGTGCAGCGCGCCGATGCCGAGACCGGCGATGGCCATGGCGACGTACGCGACCGCGATCGGCATGGAGTCGAGCAGGACGAGCGTCACCAGCCCGATGCCGGTGGCGATCATCGCGGCGCCGCCCCTGATGGCGGCCATGTTGCCGACCATGCCGCGGCCCTTGATCCAGGAGCCGGTGGACCAGCCGAGCGCGCCGATCGTGAGCACGACGCCGGCGCCGGTGGCGGTCAGGCCGCGTTCGTTCATCAGCATGAGCGGGATGAACACCTCGGTGGCGGTCAGCGCGCCGAAGGCCAGGCCGCGCAGGACGGGCGCGGTGGGCAGGCCGCGGGCGGCCCGCATCGAGCCGGGCAGCAGCAGCTTGGGCAGGGACACGGCGAGCAGCACGATGCCCGCCGCGAGCAGGGGCAGGCCGGCCGTCTTGAGCGCGCCGCCATACTGCAGGAGTGCGGCGGCGACGGCGGTGAGCGTGGCCCAGACGAGCTTGCGTCCGAGGCCGGGCGCGGGTCCTGCGACGGGGTCGTCCTCACCGGTACGCCCCGCGGCGCCGCGCCACAGCAGCAGCGCCGCCGGGATCACGATCAGCGTCACCCCGAGGAAGATCCACCGCCAGTCGGTGTTCTCCACCACGAAACCGGCGATCGCCGGGCCGACCATCGAGGGCACCACCCAGGCCGCCGAGAACAGGGCGAACACGCGGGGATGCATCGCGGGCGGGTAGGCGCGGGCGACGAGCACGTACAGGGCCACCTGGATCAGCCCGGCGCCGAGCCCCTGCACGAACCGGCCGGCCACGAACACCTCCATGATCGGCGCGAACCCCGCGAGCAGCAGGCCCGCCACGAAGGTGGCCACGCCGACCGCGATGGGCGGCAGCGGCCCGCGTACGTCACTCCATCGCCCGCCCAGCACGGTCGCGATCACGCTGGCCGCCAGGGTGGCGCTGAAGGCCAGGTTGTACAGGGGCATGCCGTCGAGGTCGCGCGCCACCACGGGCATGGCGGTGGCCACCGCCATCGCCTCGAACGCCACCAGCGTCACGAGCGCGACCAGTCCGATGCTCAAGGCCCGGTAGGGGGCGGACAGCGCACCCGGAGGGGCCGCCGCGGTCTTCTCCACAATCGTCGTCATGTGCGAAAACGTACGGCGCGGCCCCTGCCCGGCACATCGGGCATCGGCCCTAGGCAATTGGGCCTAAGGCAGGCTCAGCCTTCGGGCATGCGGGCCTCGATGCCGTCGAGGATGAGGTCGAGCCCGTAGCGGAAGCGTTCCTCGCCCTCGGCGTCCACGAGGTCGTCGACGTGCTCGGTGACGTGGGGGAACTGCTCGGCCGGGAGCGCGCGGTAGTAGGCCGAGATCTGGTCGCTGAACGCGTTGAAGTAGTCTTCCCTGTTGTCGTAGCCGGCCGCGCGCATTCTGGCGTAGTGCAGCGACCCCTCGTAGGCGTCGCCGACGATGTAGAGCGAGAGCCGGTCGATGGCGATGGCCGCCTCCCTGGGCGGCATGCCGGCCTCGACGAGCAGCCCGTACACGAACTCGCCCGCGCGTACGGAGTTCTCGCCCGTGGGGATGGTGGCCAGCGCCGCCCTGGCGACGTCGCCGTGCGCGCCGAGCACGCGGTGCGCCTCCAGCGCGTACGCCCGCAACTGCTCCTTCCAGCGGCCCGGATCGCGTTCGGGGAGCACGATCTCGCCGAGCACCCGGTCGTAGAGCAGCTCCAGCAGCTCCTCCTTGTTGGCGACGTGGGCGTAGAGCGAGGCGGGGCCGGTGTCGAGCTCCTGCGCCACCCTTCTCATGCTGAGCGCGTCGAGCCCCTCGGCGTCGAGGATGCGCATCCCGGTCTCGACGATGAGGTCCTGGCTGAGCTGCCGTCTCGGCTGCACCGGCTTGCGCGTCTTGCGCCACGGCGGCGCCGGGACGCCGTCCGCTCCTTTGCGATCCACCATGGCGAACAGTGTACTTGACACGAACACCGTTCGCCACTAAAACGGTGTTCGTTGACGAACGCCGTTCGTCCCTACGAACACCGTTATGCAAGGAGTCGCCCCATGACCGTGACCGCACCTTCGGCGCAGACCGAGCTACAGCCCTACCGATGGCGCTGGGTCGCCCTGTTCGTGATCCTGGCGGCCGAGGTCATGGACCTCCTGGACGCGCTCGTCACCACGATCGCCGCCCCCACCGTGCAGAAGGAGCTGGGCGGCTCCGACAGCCTCGTGCAGTGGCTCGGCGCCGGCTACACGCTGGCGATGGCCGTCGGCCTGATCACCGGCGGGCGTCTCGGCGACCTCTACGGCAAGAAGCGCATGTTCGTGATCGGCGCCTGCGGCTTCACCGCGGCCTCGCTGCTGTGCGGCGTCGCGGTCAGCCCCGAGATGCTGATCGCCAGCCGCGTGTTGCAGGGCCTGTTCGGCGCGGTGATGATCCCGCAGGGGCTGGGGCTGATCAAGGAGATGTTCCCGCCGCACGAGATGGGCAAGGCGTTCGGCATGTTCGGGCCCGTCATGACGATCTCGTCCGTGGGCGGTCCCGTGCTGGCCGGCTGGCTGGTCGACGCCGACTTCTTCGGCACCGGCTGGCGCATGATCTTCCTGATCAACCTGCCCCTCGGCCTGGCCGCCGTCCTCGCCGCGCTGCGCTACCTGCCCGAATACCGCTCCGCCGGCGCCACCCGCCTCGACCTGCCCGGCGTCGGGCTCGTCTCGGTCGCCGCGTTCCTGCTCGTCTTCCCGCTCATCCAGGGCCGCGAGCTGGGCTGGCCGGCCTGGACGTTCGTGTCGATGGCCGCGTCGATCGCGGTGTTCGCCCTCTTCGGCCGGTACGAGGCCCGCCGCGCCGCCTCGGGCCGCGACCCGCTCGTCACGCCCAGCCTGTTCCGCAGGCGGGCCTTCACCGGCGGGCTCGTCGCCGGGCTCGCGTTCTTCTCCGGCATGATCGGCTTCAGCCTCGTCTTCAGCCTCTACACCCAGCTCGGCCTCGGCTTCAGCCCGCTCGAAGCCGGCCTGGCCGCGCTGCCGCAGGCGCTCGGCGGCGTCGTCGGCTTCGGCATCGCCATGTCGGGCCTGCAGGAGAAGCTGGGGCGCGGCCTGCTGCAGATCGGCACCGTCGTCATGGCCGCCGGCGCGGCCACGCTCGCCCTGACCATTCACCTGGCCGGCACCGACGTCGGCACACTGCAGCTCGCCCCCGGGCTCGCGCTGGCCGGCATCGGCATGGGGCTCACCATGGCGCCGTTCTTCGACATCGTGCTCGCCGGCGTCGAGCCGCACGAGTCGGGCTCCGCCTCCGGCACGCTGACCGGCATCCAGCAGCTCGGCGGCGCGTTCGGCACCGCGCTGCTCGGCACGCTGTTCTTCAACATGCTGGCCGGGCAGTGGAGCTTCGGCGCCGCCATGCAGGTCACCGTGTGGGTCGAGGTGGGGCTGCTGGCGCTGACGTTCGGGCTGTCGTACCTGCTGCCCCGGCACGCCCGTCCTGAGCAGCAGGCCGCGTGAGGCGGGTCAGGGTGCGGCGGTGTGGTGCTCGGCCCAGCGGGCGATGTCGCGCCGCTCGATGGCCGCGGCCATGAGATCGGGGAAGGCGTCGGGTGTGCAGGCGAACGCGGGCACACCCATCGCGGCCAGCGCGGCCGCGTTCTCGTGGTCGTAGAAGGGCGCCCCCTCGTCGGACAGCGCGAGCAGCACGATCACCTGGACGCCGGCCTGCGTCATCGCCGCCACCCTGCGCAGCATCTCCTCCCTGATCCCGCCCTCGTACAGGTCGCTGATCAGCACGAAGATCGAGTCGGCCGGGCGGGTGATGAGGCCCTGGCTGTAGGCGATGGCCCTGT
The DNA here is from genome assembly GCF_040609855.1 of Nonomuraea sp. NPDC004580. Classification (NCBI taxonomy): domain Bacteria; kingdom Bacillati; phylum Actinomycetota; class Actinomycetes; order Streptosporangiales; family Streptosporangiaceae; genus Nonomuraea; species Nonomuraea sp. NPDC004580. Next base: position 14,383 of record NZ_JBEXLH010000035.1, read on the forward strand.
TGATGTCGGTGCCGCCGCCGAGCTGGGTGCCGAACAGCAGCTCCACCGGGTCGTGCAGCCGGTCGGTCAGGTCGGTCACCGCCGTGTCGAACACGACCAGCGACGTCTTCAGCGACCGCATCGACGCCAGCACGGCGCCGAACACGCTCGCGTACACCACCGAGGCCGCCATCGACCCGCTCTGGTCGATGCACAGCACCACCTCCCGCTGCAGCGACCGCTGCCGGCGCGCGTAGCCCACCAGGCGCGAGGGGACGACGGTGTTCTTCTCCGGCAGGTAGTTCTTCAGGTTCGCCCGGATCGTACGGTCCCAGTCGATGTCGGCCGTGCGCTTCGGCCGGTATGTCCTGGCCGACCTGTCGAGCGCCCCCGACACGGCGGCCCGCGTCTTCTGGGTCAGCCGGCGCTCCAGCTCCGCCACCACCGTGCGCACCACCGCCCTGGCCGACTCTTTTGTCTGCTCTGGCATCACCTTGTTGAGCGCGAGCAGGGTGCCCACCAGGTGCACGTCGGGCTCCACGGCCTCGAGCATCTCGGGTTCGAGCAGCAGCCTGGTCAGGTTGAGCCGCTCGATCGCGTCCTTCTGCATGACCTGGACGACGGTGGACGGGAAGTACGTCCGGACATCGCCCAGCCACCGCGCCACCCGCGGCGCCGACGCCCCCAGCCCTCCTTCCCGCCGGTCCGCCCGTCCGCCCTCGCCGCCCCTGGCCCCGCCGTCCCGGCCGCTCTGGTCGTAGAGCGCCGCCAGCGCGCCGTCCATCTGCGCGTCCTCACCGTCGAGCGCGCACCCGGTGCCGTCGGCGGCCCCGCCGCCGAGCACCAGCCGCCACCGGCGCATCCGCTCATCCCGCTCACTCACCGGCCCTGCCCCCTCCCCCGGTCGCGTTCTGCGCCGTTCTTCCCAGGATCGACAGGACGGTCGCCACCGCCGGGGCGGCGCGGTGGTCGTCCACGTCGTGCCGGCCAGGCCCGTCGTCGCGGCCCGCTGAGCGCAGGCGCTCCCCCACGGCCCGGCGCTCGGGGGGCGCGAACGCGCCGAACGTGCGGCGCAGCAGCGGCAGCACGTCGGTGAACTGCTCGCAGGACAGCCCGGTCAGCCACTCATCGACCAGCCCCAGCAGGCGGGGGTCGTGCACCAGCAGCAACCCGCCGCCCGCCAGGAACCCCTCCACCCACGCCGCCGCCCGCGCCGGCGCCTGGCCCCGGGACATCGCCCTCGACATCCGGTCACCGGCGTCGTGCAGCTCACCCGCGTCCAGGAGGATTCTCATGAGCCGGCCTTCGATCAGGCCGTGCAGGTCCTGGCGTTCGCTGATCGCGCGCAGCGTCGCCATCCACCGGCCCCGAGGCGCCCCTTCTACGGCAGGTCTGTCGGCGTCGAGGAGGGCGACCGCCGAGTGCACGGCGTCCACGTGTTTGAGCAGGTCGGCCGCCGCGTCGTCGTCCAGCCCCGTCACGGCGACCGGGAGCCCGACGCAGATCCGTTCGAGCATCGACCGGACGATCACCGCCAGCCCCTCCGCCGGGGTGCCGCGCACGTCGCCGTAGCGGTGTGCCCGCACCATCGCGGGCAGCGCCGCCATCAGCCGGGTGACGTCGGTGTCGAGCGCCGCCTTGGCCGACAGGGCGGCCAGCACGTCCGGCAACGCCTCCGGCAGGTCGGCCAGCAGGCACTGCTCCACCAGCCCCGTCAGGTCCGCCAGCGCCGCCGACCCGGACGCCGCGAGGTCGCGGGCGCGCCGCCCGGCGGCGGCGACCACGGTGGTGCCGAGGGCGGCGTGCTCGATGAGCGCGAGGTCGTGCTCGGGCCGCCAGCGCAGCGTCCACGTCTCCCTGAACGTGCCCTTCCCGCGCGCCTGCCCCGGCGTGCCCCAGCCGACCGCCAGCAGCCGCAGCCGGTGCAGCAGGTGACTGCGGTCGAGGTCGAGCGGTTTGCGCAGATCGAGGTCGATCTCCCGGTCGAGCGCCTCGGGCTTGAGCTTGAGCCTGCGCTGCCGGTCGCGCAGGTCGCGCTGGAGCGGCACCATCGGGATGCCGTCGGGGACGTGCCCGAGCCGGTCACCGACCACCATGCGCCGCTGGATCAGCTCGACCGCCAGGTCGTCGCCCTCGCACAGCACCGCCCTGGCCGCCTCGGTGACCTCACCCAGCCCCGCCAGCGGGCGGCCGCGCAGGGCGGCGAGGCTCTCGGCCAGCCGTACGGACTCGATGACGTGCGCCGACGACACCGCCGGCCCCTCGTCGCGCAGCACCGCCGCCGCCTGCGCCAGCCACCGCTCGATCGGCCGGTCCCCGGCCTCGAACAGGTGGTGGTACCAGCCCGGCGAGGTGATGCCCGCGCCGTAGCCGCTCCACGACGCCAGCCGCCCGTACGTCCACGGCACCCACGTCAGCTCGACCTTCGCCCTCGGCAGGCCGCGCAGCAGCGCGTTGTCGGCGGTGGCGGACGGGAAGGGCCCCGTCAGCGCGGGCACGTGCCAGGCGCCGCAGATCACCGCGATCCGGTCGTGGCCCTGCTTGATGGCCGCGCGGATGGTCTTGCGCATGGACGCCTCGCGCGCGGCCTCCCGCTCGTCCGGCCGGTGCCCCTCGCGTACGGCGGACATGGCCTCGGCGATCACCGCGAACGGCGTGTCACCGCCCCGGTGCTCGACCACGTCCTCCCACCAGCGCTCGGGATCGTCGTAGCCGGCCGCCGCGGCCAGCGCCCCGATGGGATCGACGGGCGCCGCGCCAGGGGCGGCTGGCTCGTCGGTCGCGGCGAGCGAGTGGGCGGCGGGCAGGTCGCAGAAGCGGACGGGGACGCCGGCCGCCGTGCCGTACCTGATCGCCTGCCACTCCGGCGAGAACGCGGCGAACGGCCAGAACGCCGCCCGCGACGGCGCCCCGGGCACGTGCGCCAGCAACGCGACCGGCGGCTCGAGCCCGCAGGCGTGCGCGACGAGCGCGTCGGCCTCGGGCGGCCCCTCGATGAGGATCGCGCCGGGCCGCAACCGCTCCAGCTCCCGCCGCACGGCCCGCGCCGACCCTGGCCCGTGATGCCGCACCCCGAGCACGGAGACCCTCTGGGTGGTCATGACACCTCGCGGCAGGCGCGGTAGAAGTCGTGCCAGTCCGTACGCTCGCGCACGACCGTCTCCAGGTATTCCCGCCACACCACCCGATCCGACACCGGCTCCTGCACCACCGCCCCGACGATCCCGGCCGCCACGTCGGACGCCCGCAGCACCCCGTCGCCGAAGTGGGCGGCCAGGGCGATGCCGCTGGTCAGCACCGAGATGGCCTCGGCGGTCGACAGGGTGCCGCTGGGCGACTTGAGCTTGGTGCGGCCGTCCTCGGTCATCCCCGCGCGCAGCTCCCTGAACACGGTCACCACCCGCCGGATCTCCGCCTGCCCCGTCGTCGTCTCGGGCAGTTCCAGCGAACGGCCGAGCTGGGCGACGCGGCGGGCGACGATGTCGACCTCCTCGTCGGCGGTGGCGGGCACCGGCAGCACGACGGTGTTGAACCGGCGGCGCAGCGCGCTGGACAGCTCGTTGACGCCCCGGTCGCGGTCGTTGGCGGTGGCGATGACGTTGAAGCCGCGCTCGGCCTGGACCTCCCTGTTGAGCTCGGGGATGGGCAGCGTCTTCTCCGACAGCACGGTGATCAGCGCGTCCTGGACGTCGGACGGCATGCGGGTGAGCTCTTCGACGCGGGCCACCCGGCCCTCGGCCATGGCCCGCATGACCGGCGACGGGGTGAGCGCTTCGAGCGACGGGCCCTCGGCCAGCAGCCGCGCGTAGTTCCAGCCGTAACGGATGGCCTCCTCCGCCGTGCCGGCCGTGCCCTGCACGAGCAGCGTCGAGTCGCCGCTGATGGCGGCGGCGAGGTGCTCGGACAGCCAGGTCTTCGCGGTGCCGGGCACGCCGAGCAGCAGCAGCGCGCGGTCGGTGGCGAGGGTGGCGACCGCGACCTCGACGATGCGGCGCGCGCCCACGTATTTGGGGGTGATGCGGTCGCCGTCGCCCAGGATGTACGTGGTGACGGCCCACGGCGACAGCTTCCAGCCCGGCGGCCTCGGCCGGTCGTCGTCCTTGGCGAGGACGGCCAGCTCCTCGGCGTACTGGTCTTCCGCGTGCGGGCGCAGAACGGTCATCGGTGGAGCTCCTTGTGCATGTCAGCGCGGAAACGCAGCAGGGCGGCGACCTTCTGGACGGGTTCGGCCGGGGAGAAGTCTTCGGCCAGCTCGTGCAGGTCGGGGTCGATGTGCTCGCCGGCCAGCTTGACCAGCTCGGCGAGGTTCCACGGCTGCGTGGTGTTCACTTTCACGATCTTGCGGAGGACGGCCGTCGCCAGGCCCGCGCCCCAATGGGACGACACCCCGCCGAGCACCATGATGAGCTGGCTGTCGAGGTCGTGCTCCGCGACGAACCTGGCCGCCAGCTCCTGCTGCTCCGCGGGCGGCAGGGCCACGAGCAGGTCGGCGATCGGGTCCCAGCCGAACATGGCCCGCGCCCACTCCGGGTCGCGCTGCAGCACCGCCGCGCGCACCCAGGCGCCCTTCACCTCGACGTCCCAGTCGGGGATCTTCATGGCGAGCAGCCGGGCGGGCGGGTGCTCCCAGACGGAGAGCGGGGCGCGGGCGATGATCTGCTGCAGCCACCAGGCGCGCTCGCCGGTGCCGCGGGGCGGCTTCTGGCGCACGCCGTCGCGTTCCATCTCCTTGTCGCAGGCCGTGGGGGCCTGGACGGCGATGGCGTCGCCGGTGATCGTCACGCGGGCGCGCAGCCTTTCCGCCATGCGCCGGGACATGCGGGACTCCGGCAGGCGGGTCAGCAGGTTGGCGGCGGCCTGGCGCACCTCCCTGCGGCGGTCGTCGAGCGCCTCCTCCAGAAACGGCTCGTCGTCCATGCTCAGCCCCTCGGCCAGCACCTCCACGAACCCGGCCCGATCGTCCGGCGACTCCTGCTCCCACGTGCTCTCCAGCAGCTCCCTGGCCTGGGCGGGATCGGCCGCCCTGAGCGCCGTCAGATGGGCCCGCCGGTCGGCCGCGCCGCCCAGCTCCCACGTCTCGCCCGTCGGCTCCTCCAGCAGGTAGTCCCAGCCGGGGTTGAGCCCGGCCAGCCAGCGCCCCCGCTGCCCGGCCAGCACGCCCAGATGCGCCCGCATCGACCGATCCCGCCGCCCGCGCTCCAGCAGGTCGGGCAGCACGTACGGTGGCACGATCCGGCCGGTCGCAGCCGCGGCGGCCAGCCACTCGGGCAGCAGCCGCTCATGCTCACCCCCGAGAATCCGCCGCAACCGCTCCGCCGCCCGCCTCCCCACAAGCCCCCGCTCCTCCGGAGCCGCACGCCCGGCCACCCGCCCCGCATCGGCGGCATCCGCCTCACCGGGTACACGGCCCTCGCCGGGCGCGGAGGGTTGTGGCGGCTCGCCGGGGGTTCTGGTGCCCGCTCGCCGGCGTACGGACTCCACGGCGGCTGCTTCCAGCAGGTCGCCGGGGTATGGGCGGCGGTCGGTGCCCACGAGCGCGGTCGAAGCGAGGTCGTCCCAGCCGGTCACAGGATCACCGTCGTTCCTTCGTCGTCCCAGGTGGCCAGGGGGCGCAGGCCGGACGGCGTCCATTCGGCGGCCACGGTGAGCGGGTGCCCGCCGGAGACGGCGATGAGGCGCCAGGGGTCGTGGGAGCGCGGATGCAGCGGCAGGCCGCCGATGGTGCGCCGGTCGGGGATCACGCCCGTGAGAACGAGCGGCCACGACTCCGTCCACGGGTCCTCGGCGAGCGCGCGGGCGATCTCGTCGAGGGCTTCGGCGGGCGTCATCCCGGAGGGCACGTGCTCAGGCCCCTCGGCGGACATGGCCGGAGTGTGGCGGGTCGCCACCAGGGCGCGGAGCGGGGCGGCGCCCGGGTAGTAGGACAGGTCGGCGTCGATGGCGGTGCCTGTCACCAGGGAGGCGTCGAGCGGCTGCCCCTGCGGCGCGAAGGACAGGATGAGGGCGGCCCGTCGCGTACGGCGGCCGCGCAGCCACACCCGGCGCGCGGTCAACCGGTCCTGGGTCTCGTCACGCCGCCCCAGGACATGCCACACATCCCGGACCACCGGCCCCGTCAGCACCTCCTCCTTGGTCACGGGGAACCCGACCCGGATGAGAACCGTACGCGCGAGGTCCGGCGGCAGCTCAGCCCTCCTGCGGTAGGCGACGGCTAGCAGACTGAGCAGGGCGTACTCCTCCAGCAACCGCCCCGGCCACCCCTCCTCGGCCCGTACGCGCGACAACCGCGACACCACGCCCGCGACGCCCGGCGCCTGCGCGTCGATGAGCCGCTTGGCCAGCCCCTCCCAGTCATGCTCGGCCACCACCGCCAGCCCCTGCCGCACCTGGTCGGCCAACCACCGCTCCAGCTCGGCCAGCCCAGCGGCAACCCGCCCATGCCGTACGGACTCCGCCCCGGTCGCACGCGAGCCACCCCGCCCGCCCGCACTCACCTGCTGGGCACCGCTCCCCACTCCACCGGCCTCGCTCGATGCCTCATCGTCACCGACCGCGCCGCCGCCATCAGGGCCCGCAAGGGTTGCCCCAGCGGCGGTCTGCTCAGCGGCGACCCAATCGGCGTCGACCTGCTCAGCGGCGGCCTTCCCGGCGGCGGTCTGTTCGGCGGCCGTTGTGTCAGCGGCCGTTGTGTCGGCGGCGGTCGCGGCGCGGGCGGCGGACTTGGCGGCGCGTTCGGCGCGGCTGCCGAGCCACTCCGTCACCCACTGCGGCGCGCCCGTCTCGGCCGGGACCGCCTCGTCGGACCACAGGAGCAGGAGCCCCAGCGCGTGCTTGCACGGGAACTTGCGGCTCGGGCAGCTGCACCGGTAGGCGGGCTCGCTCAGGTCGACGCACGCCAGGTAGGGCGTGGACCCGCTGCCCTTGCACTCGCCGTAGACGACCCTGCCCGTGTGGCCGCGCACCGGCCATTTGGCGGGCGTGGCCACGCCCTGCGCCGCTTTGCGGGACGAGGCGTCAGGGGCGAGGGCGAGGACCTGATCACGGCTCCACCGTTCGATCACCTGCCGCAGACTAGCCAGCCGCACCGACAATTCCCGGCCTCGTTTCCCACCCGTGACCAGCCCCACGACGCCCTCCGCCCGGACCGGCCCGATCCATGTGTCGCGCGGGCGCCTAGACTCGCTCTGTGGAGTTGCGGATCTACCCCGACGGCCCGTGCGTCGAAGTGGCCGACGAGGCGGCGGCGCTGGCCAGTCCGCTCGACGGTCAGCTCGTTCTCGACGGACGCTTCCTGCGCAGAGACGTCACCGGCGCCCCCGTCGCCTTCGTCGAGCGTCCGCCCGTCGCCGCCGCTCTCGACCTGCTGCCGCATCCCGAGGGCGGCTGGTTCAGGGAGACGTGGCGGTCGCCGGTGACGTTCACGCCGGACGGCTATCCGGGGGAGCGTGCCAGCGCCACCGCCATCTACTTCCTGCTGCACCCGGGCGAGGAGTCCGTGCCGCACGTGGTGCGCTCGACGGAGCTGTGGCTGTGGCATCGGGGCGGGCCGCTGGCGCTGACCATCGGCGGCTCCGTCGTCACCCTGGGGCAGGACGTCGAGGACGGCCAGGTGCCGCAGGCGGTCGTGCCGGGCGGGGTCTGGCAGTCGGCGCGCCCGGCCGGGGGCGAGGCGGTGCTGGTGAGCTGCGTGGTCTCCCCCGGCTTCGACTTCGCCGACTTCTCCGCCTGACACCCGACGCCACCGGCGTACGTCGCGATGGCCGCGGCCGGCGGGCTCGGTCTGGGCCTGCCTCTCGGCGCCGCGTGTCACTCCTGCCTGGTTTCCAGCGCCGGATATGGCTTCCCAGGGCCTGGTGACGGCTGGGGCGAGGTGGTCAGCGTCGGGTCACCTTGGGTTTTTTGCGGCGAGATGATTGTCTGGCCGGAGGAACTATGAGGAGGGCAGCGGTGAGCCGTCAGATCGTTTCCATCGTGGGGGGCAAGGACGCGGAGGCCGCGTCCACGTACGACTCCGTCAACCCCGCCCGCACCGGCGAGGTCGTGGCGAGAGTCGGGCTGGCCGACGCCGACACGTTCGCCGCCGCCTGCCGTACGGCCAAGGAGGCCCAGCGCGAGTGGGCCAAGGTGCCCGCGCCGGTGCGCGGCCGGGTGATCGCCTCCATCGGGCGCCTGGTGGAGGCCAACGCCGAGCGGCTCGCGGCCCTGGTGACCGAGGAGATCGGCAAGCCGTACGGTGAGGCGCTGGGCGAGGTCAGGGAGATCGTCGACACCTGCGACTTCTTCCTGGGCGAGGGCCGCAGGCTGTACGGGCAGACCGTCCCGTCGGAGATGCCGGACAAGAACCTGTTCACCTTCCGCACCCCGGTCGGGGTCGCGGCGGTGATCACGGCGGGGAACTTCCCGGTGGCGGTCCCGTCGTGGTACCTCGTGCCGGCGCTGCTGTGCGGCAACGCGGTGGTGTGGAAGCCCGCCGAGTACGCCGCCGCGTCCGCGCACGCGATGTACCAGCTGTTCGTGGCGGCCGGCCTGCCCGACGGCGTGCTGAACGTCGTCTTCGCCGACGGCGCCGAGACCTTCAGGGGCCTGGAGCTGGCGCTGGGCGCGGGCAGCGTGCAGAAGGTGGGCTTCACCGGCTCCACCGAGGTGGGCAGGAAGGTCGGCGAGCTGGCCGGGCGGCACCTGCAGTCGGCCTGCCTGGAGCTGGGCGGCAAGAACCCGATGGTGATCATGCCGGACGCGGACCTCGACCTGGCCGTGGAGGGCGCGCTGTTCTCGGGCTTCGGCACGGCGGGCCAGCGCTGTACGAGCCTCGGCACGGTGATCGTGCACGAGAGCGTCCACGACGCGTTCGTGGAGCGGTTCGCGCGGGCGGTGGAGTCGGCCAGGATCGGCGACCCGCGCGAGGAGGTCCTGGCCGGGCCGCTGCTCGACCGCAAGTTCGCCGACCGCTACGAGGAGTACCTGACCTGGATCGAGCCGCACCACCGCGTGGTGACGGGCGCGACGGGACGCATCACGAAGGACAGCCCGCGCGGCGGCTTCGACGGCGGCGATGGGCTCTACTACCACCCGGTGGTGGTCGACGGGGTGCGGCCCGGTGACCGGCTGTTCATGGAGGAGACGTTCGGCCCGATCGTCGGGGTGGCCTCGTTCGCGACCATGGACGAGGCGATCGAGCTGGCCAACCTGCCCGGTTACGGCCTGTCCAGCTCGATCTACACGACCGACGCCCGGCACGCCTTCCGCTTCCGCGAGGGCGTCTCGGCGGGCATGGTCAGCGTCAACAACTCCACCTCGGGCGCCGAGGCGCACCTGCCGTTCGGCGGCAACGGCAAGTCGGGCAACGGCAGCCGCCAGTCGGGCATGTGGGTGCTCGACCAGTTCACCCGCTGGCAGGCGATGAACTGGGATCACTCGGGCCGGCTGCAGAAGGCGCAGATGGACGTCGCGGAGATCGTCCCCGACCTGGACTTCCGCCTGGCGTGAGACGAGAAGAGCCCCTCGCTGATGCGAGGGGCTCTTCTCGTGAGCGGGATCAGACCTGGCCGGCCTTCTCCAGGGCGGCGCAGCAGGTGCTCACCAGCAGGCGGGTGACCACGTACGGGTCGACGTTGGCGTTGGGGCGGCGGTCCTCGATGTAGCCTTTCTTGTCCACCTCGACCTGCCACGGGATGCGCACGGACGCACCGCGGTTGGACACGCCGTAGGAGTACTTGTTCCACGGGGCGGTCTCGTGGTGGCCGGTCAGGCGCAGCTCGATGTCGGCGCCGTACTGGGAGACGTGCTCCATCGGCTTGTCGCCCTCACCGAGCGCCTCGCAGGCGGTGATGATGGCGTCGTAGCCCTCGCGCATGGCGCGGGTGGAGAAGTTGGTGTGGGCGCCGGCGCCGTTCCAGTCGCCGCGGGCGGGCTTGGGGTCGAGGGTGGCCTCGACGCCGAACTCCTCGGCCGTCCTGTAGAGCAGGTAGCGGGCGACCCACATGTGGTCGGCGGCCTCGACGGGACCGGCCGGGCCGATCTGGAACTCCCACTGGCCGGGCATGACCTCGGCGTTGATGCCGGAGATCTTCAGGCCGGCGGCGAGGCAGCGGTCGAGGTGGAGCTCGACGATGTCGCGGCCGAACACGGCCTCGGCGCCGACGCCGCAGTAGTAGTGGCCCTGCGGGGCGGGGAAGCCGCCCTCGGGGAAGCCGAGCGGGCGGCTGCCCTTGAAGAAGGTGTACTCCTGCTCGATGCCGAACCAGGACTCCTGGTCGGCGTACTGCTCGGCGACCGGGCGCAGCTGGGCGCGGGTGTTGCTGGAGTGCGGCGTGCCGTCGATCTCCTCGACCTCGCACAGCACGAGCTTGTTGTCGCCGCCGCGGATGGGGTCGGGGCAGACGAAGACGGGGCGCAGCACGCGGTCGGAGGAGTGGCCCTCGGCCTGGTTGGTGCTGGAGCCGTCGAAACCCCAGACCGGCGGCTCGGCTCCGTCGGTCAGGATCTTCGTCTTCGAGCGCATCATGGCGGTGGGCTCGGTGCCGTCGATCCAGATGTACTCAGCCTTGTAGCTCACGGCGGTCCTTTCGGGGTTCTTCTCAGCCACGCCGAGTCTTACGGACAGCCGTTTCCCGCTTTTTGCCCGAATGTGAACGTCGTGTTAATCAGGTCTCCGTCCGTACGCTCCCATCAGGCATGACCGTGACAGTGGTGTTGGGCCCGCCGGCACCGCACTGGGGCCCGTTGGGGAAGCGCTCCTTGGGGGTGACCCGCACCGTACGTTCGAGCAGCGGCTTCGCCTCCGCGTCCCGCAGCGTCAGCCTGACCTCCACCGGCCGTGCGGGCAGCCCGGCGAAGGCGCCGAAGCCGTGCTTGTCGCCGGTCGGCACGGCCGTCACCGAGCAGGTGTCACCGGAGCAGGTCTGCTCGCCCGCCCGCGTGGCGGGGAACAGCTCGGCGCGCGCCCGGCGGCAGGAGCCGTCCCAGCAGACCTCCAGGCCGGCCTCCTGGGCCCGGGCCGCGAGCGGCGCTCGTACGGCGACGCCCACGCCGACGGGAGTGCCGATCGCCGTGCACTCCACCGTGGTCGAGCAGGCGGCGCAGGCGAGGAGGAGGGCGGCCAGGGGCGCGCGGAGCCGGTGCACATCCGTAAGACGGAGGGCAGCGGGCGGCGGTTCACGGAGCCGTGCGACCATCGACTCGGGGGGATGGACATGCATGATCTGTGGTTCGGCGCGTTCCTGTCGCCGGAGGCCGAGGGGCGCGAGCGGCTGCTGCGCCACGTGACGCTGGCCGACCGGCTCGGCCTGGACCTGGTCGGGGTCCAGGACCATCCGTACCAGGCGGGGTTCCTGGACACCTGGACGCTGCTGTCGGTCATCGCGGCCCGCACCGAGCGAATCCGGCTGGTCCCCGACGTGGTCAACCTGCCGCTGCGGCCCCCGGCCGTGCTGGCGCGCGCCGCCGCCTCGCTCGACCTGCTCAGCGGCGGCCGGGTGGAGCTGGGGCTGGGCGCGGGGGCGTTCTGGGACGCGATCGCCGCGATGGGCGGGCGCCGCCTGTCGCCTGGCGAGTCGATCGAGGCGCTGGCCGAGGCCGTCACGGTGCTGCGGGCGCTCTGGACGCCGGGCGAGCCCGTCGTGTTCGAGGGCAACCATCACCGGCTCGACGGAGCCGCTCCGGGGCCGTTCCCCGCGCATCCGATCGGCATCTGGATCGGCGCGATCAAGCGCAGGATGCTGGAGCTGACCGGGCGGATGGGCGACGGCTGGCTGCCCTCCTCCTTCTACAGCCCGCCCGACGCGGTGGCCCGCCAGACGAAGGTGCTGGACGCCGCCGCCGAGGACGCGGGGCGCGACCCGGCAGGCATCCGCCGGATCTACAACGTGGGCGGGACGTTCTCGCCGCTGCCGGGGCGCGGGTTCCTCGACGGGCCCGCCGCGCTGTGGGCCGAGCAGCTGACGGAGCTGGTGTTCGAGGTGGGGATGACCGGGTTCGTGCTGGCGCCAGGTGAGGACGCCGAGCGGGACCTGCGCACGTTCGCCGAAGAGGTGGCGCCTGCCGTACGCGAGGCCGTGACCAAGGAGCGCGGTGAAGCCGAGCCCATTCCCGAGCGGCCCATTCCCGAGCGGCCCATCACCGAGCGGCCCATTCCCGAGCGGCCCATCACCGAGCGGCCCGTCACGCTGACCCCGCTCGACGACCTTGACGAGGCGGGCCGGCCGCACGCGCCCAGGCAGGACCCGGCGGCGCTGACGCCCGAGCAGGTCCGGCTCGGCCGTCACCTCGTGCAGGTGCACGACGGCTACCGGCAGGAGCTGCGGCAGGTCCAGGACGCGGTGGAGCAGGTGGCCGCGGGCCACGCCGGCACCGGCGCGCTGCGCTCGGCGATCAACCGGCTGAGCGTGCGGCAGAACCACTGGACGCTCGGCACGTTCTGCGCCACGTTCAACCGGCTGCTGACCGTGCACCACACGATCGAGGACGAGTCGATGTTCCCCGCCGTCTTGGAGCGCGACTCGACGCTGGCGCCGGTGGTCAAGAAGCTGGAGCAGGAGCACGAGGTGATCGCCGAGCTGCTCGACCGGCTCGACGCCGCGTGCGTGGCGCTGCTGGCGGACCCGGCCGCGATCGAGCAGGTCAGGGCCGAGGTGGACCGGCTGGTGCGGGTGCTGTCGTCGCATTTCGCGTACGAGGAGGAGGAGCTGGTCGAGCCGATCGCCCGGCTCGGCATCCGCGTCTGAGCGCCGCTCAGGCGCGGTCGTGCTCCGCGTGCGCGCGGCGCAGCAGTGCGGCCAGCCGCTCGTCCGCGGCGAGGTCGCGGTGCTTGGGCGGCAGGTCGGCCAGCCTGGCCTCCTCGGAGAGCAGCCGCCGGTAGATCTCCTCGCGCACCTCGGGGTCGTGCTCGACGTCCAGGTACTGCTGGGCGTGCCGGCGCACCAGGGACACCACGTTGCGGGCCCGGCCCCTGGGGCTGGCCAGCGAGGCGACCACGGTGACCAGCAGCACGCCGATGATCACCGTCAGGGACAGCCCGATGCTGATCTCGACCACCTTGACCGGCTGCCCGTCGTTGATGAACGGCACGTTGTTCTCGTGCAGCGCGTGCAGGATCAGCTTGACGCCGATGAAGCCGAGGATGGCGGCCAGGCCGTAGCTGAGGTAGATGAGCCGGTCCAGCAGGCCGTCGATGAGGAAGTAGAGCTGGCGCAGGCCCAGCAGGGAGAACGCGGTCGCGGTGAAGACGATGTAGACGTTCTGGGTGAGGCCGAAGATGGCGGGGATCGAGTCGAGTGCGAACAGGATGTCGGTGCCGCCGATGGCGATCATGACGAGCAGCATCGGGGTCATCACCCGGCGCCCGTCCCGTACGGTGAACAACTTGTCGCCGTCGTACTCGTCGCTCGTCCGCAGCAGCCCGCGGGCCACCCGCACCATGAGGTTGTCGGGCGAGTGGCTCTCCTCCCCCTCCGGCTTGAGCAGGTTGCCCGCCGTGAGCAGCAAGATGAGGCCGAAGACGTAGAACACCCAGGCGAACAGGTTGATCAGCGCGGCACCGACCAGGATGAACCCCGTCCGCGCGAGCAGCGAGAACACGATGCCGAACAGCAGCGCCTTCTGCTGGTCGGCGCGCGGCACCTTGAAGCTGGCCATGATGACGAGGAAGACGAACAGGTTGTCCACCGAGAGCGCCTTCTCGGTGACGTAACCGGCGAAGTACTCGGCGCCCGCGTCCGAGCCGCCGAACCACCACACGCCGACGCCGAACAGCAACGCGATGCCGACGTACAGGGCGGACCAGACGGCGGCCTCGCGCAGGGCGGGCACGTGCGCGTGGCGGACGTGGAAGAAGAAGTCGAACGCCAGCAACGCGACGATCCCCAGGATCGTCAGCCACCACACCGCTGCGGATACGTCCATCGGGCTCCCCTACGGGTGCCGGGCGTCGTGGGGGCTTGCGCCGGCCTTGCGCGTACTCGTCGTCGCAGGTGGTACCCGGTACCGCGTTCTCCGAACTCGATAGCCTCGCGGGAAAGAGCCCACAGAGAGGACCTTTCGGGTGTCACACCACGTCATCGTCATCGGCGGCGGCATCGCCGGCGCGAGCGCCGCCTTCGCGCTGGCCCGGCGGGGAGCGGCCGTCACGGTCGTCGACCCGGGCCTGGCCGGGCAGGCCACCGCGGCGGGCGCGGGCATCATCTCGCCGTGGGTCTCCACGGCCGAGGGCCCGTTCTACGACCTGTACGCCGCCGGCGCCGCCTACTATCCGGAACTCATCGAGCTGCTGGCGGAGGCGGGGGTGCGGCGAACCGACCACCGGCGGACCGGTTCGCTGCTCGTCCACGAGGACCCGGCGCGGCTGGCCGAGGCGCGGGCCCGCGTGGAGGCGCGCGCCCGCACGGCCGGCGCGATCGTCGGCGACGTGCGAAGTCTCGGCAGCGACGAGGTACGCGCGCTGGTCCCCGTGCTCGCGCCCGGCCTCGAAGGCGTGCTCATCACCGGCGGCGGCCGGGTGGACGGCCGCACCCTGCGGGACGCGCTGCTCCAGGGCGCGGCCCACTACGGCGCTCGCCGGGTGAGCGGCGAGGCCAGGCTGCTGCCCCGCCCGCAGGGGGCGCCGGAGGTCGAGGTGGGTTCCGAACGGCTGGCGGCGGACGACGTGCTGGTGGCCGCTGGCGCGTGGACGAACCGGCTGCTCGAACCGTACGGCGTGCGCCTGCCCGTCGAGCCGCAGCGCGGCCAGATCACCCACCTGCGCCTCGACGGCGCCGACACCGGCGGCTGGCCGTCTGTGCACCCGCTGTCCCACCACTACCTGGTGGGCTTCGACGACTCGCGGGTGGCGGTGGGGGCGACCAGGGAGAGCGGCAGCGGCTTCGACGCGCGGGTGACCGCGCAGGGCCAGTGGCAGGTCCTCTCGGACGCCCTCCGCCTCGCCCCCGGGCTCGCCGGCGCCACGCTCATCGAGACCCGGGTGGGGCTGCGCCCGCTCCCGTCGGAGGACCTCCCGATCGCGGGCGCGCTGCCGGGGTCTCCCGGGGTGCACGTCGTTACGGGCTTCGGGGCGGCCGGACTGACGATGGGCCCGTACGTGGGGGACGCCATGGCCCGCGCCATCCTGGACGGCCGTCCCGCCCCCGAGCTCGCCGCCGTCGCGATGACCCGGTGACGGAGCACCATGACCGAGCCGACGTTCGACGCCGAAGGTCTCTTCGATGACGACTACCTCTACTTCTTCGCCGAGCAGCTCGACGCCCGCGCCGACGCCGACGCCGGCCTGATCTGGCGGCTGCTCGATCTGCGGCCCGGCCTGGAGGTGCTCGACCTCGCCTGTGGCCACGGGCGGATCGCCGGCCCGCTCGTTCGCCGTGGCTGCCGGGTGACCGGTCTCGACTCCTCGCGGGTCTTCCTGGAGCGGGCCCGTGCGGGCGGCGGGGCCGATTACGTCCACGGCGACATGCGGCGCCTGCCGTGGACGCGACGGTTCGACCGCATCGTCTGCTGGTCCACGGCCTTCGGCTACTTCAGTGACTCCGACAACCAGCGCGTGCTCGCGCGGGCGGCCGCGGCGCTCAAGCCGGGCGGCCGGATCGCGATCGACCTCAACAACTACGCGGCCGTCGTCCGCGGCTACCAGGCGTCCACCGTGGTCGAGCGCGACGGAGACCTGGTCGTCGAGCGGCACCGCCTCGACCTGGAGACCGGCAGGAACGTGGTCGAGCGGACGATCGTCCGCGACGGACGCGTCAGGACGGTCCCCTACTTCGTGCGGCTGTTCACCTTTCCCGAGCTGCGTGACCTGATGCTCGCCGCCGGGTTCACGAGCGTGCACCCCTTCGGCGCGGAGGGCGGGCCGCTGACGATCGACAGCCGGCGGATGATCGTGGTCGCCGGACGCTGACGCGCCGGGGCCGGGTGGTCCGCACACTGACGCGCCCGGGCCGGGTGGCCCGGGCGCGTCAGGCCGTCAGGTACGGCGGCCGGGGTCGGTGCCGTCGTAGCCGAGCAGGCGCATGGCGATGTCCGGGTCCATCGCGGCGGCCAGGAGCTGGGCGCGGGCGTGCGCCTGGTCGCGTTCCCGCTCCGCCTTGGCCTGGGCCGTACGGATGCCCTTGACGGCCACATACGTCAGCCCGGTGCCGACGATCACCGCCACGATCACCACGAACAGCAGGAGCAGCAGGCCCGGTGAGGCGATGCCAGGCGCGGTCACCGCGCCGCCCCCGCCACCGCCCCCGCCGCCGCCCCCGCTGACGGCCCCGCTGACGGCCGGGGTGGCGCCCGTGCGGCCCCCCACGGCGCCGGTGCTGCCGGTGGCGCCCGACAGCACGCCCGTGACGGCCAGCGCGGTGAGCAGGGACAGCGCCACGAGCACCAGCAGGCTCCCGACGACGAGCCACACCCTCCGCCCACGTCCCGGCCCCGCGCTCACCGCGACGGACGGCTGAGCGACGGGCTGGGCGAGCGGCGGTCCCGCGGCGGCCCACGGCACGAACTCGGGCCGATCCTGCGGCTCCCCGATCGACCCGACCGGCGGCACGATGACCGGCCCCGAGACGCCTGCTGCCGGATCGGGCACCGCGACCGGCCCTTCCCACCCGTACAGGTCGGGAGGCGTGATGGCCGGGCCGTATGCGGCGGGCGGGGGAAGCTGGGCCGGCGGG
This sequence comes from Nonomuraea sp. NPDC004580, assembly GCF_040609855.1. Classification (NCBI taxonomy): domain Bacteria; kingdom Bacillati; phylum Actinomycetota; class Actinomycetes; order Streptosporangiales; family Streptosporangiaceae; genus Nonomuraea; species Nonomuraea sp. NPDC004580. The sequence continues at coordinate 31,005 of NZ_JBEXLH010000035.1, forward strand.
CTGGTGGGAGGCGGGCTGGTGGGAGGCGGGATGGCGGTGGCGAGCGGCGTGGGGAGGGTGCGGGCGATCGGGCTGTGGTCCTTGTGGGCCTGGGCGGCGTCCCTGTGGTACTCCTCCAGCTCCTCGTAGAACGCCTCCGAGGCGTACACCGTGCCGTCGATGAGCGGGCCGCGCTCGCCGCGGACGACCGCCACGACGTCGTCACCGTTGAGCGTCTTGTGCGTCTCCAGCGCGTGCGCCAGGCACAGCACCTCGCGCCGGTGCCGCCGCAGCAGCTCCTCGGTCTGATCGAGCAGCCGCACGAGGTTGAACTCGATGCGCTCCCCCAGCACGTCGGGCGTCAGGTCGGCCGGGCGCCTGACCGGCTCGCGGTCGGTGATGCCGATGGAGCCGCCGCCGCCCGGCCTGCGCACCGCCTTGCCGCCCGTGATCTCCAGCTCCTGGAGCGCGGGCAGGGAGGTGACGCCGGAGCCCATCCCCCAGTACGACTCCATCATGGCCGTCAGGTACGTGGCGGAGTAGAGGTCGCCGGAGACCCCGGAGGAGTTGTCCTCGCCGAAGAACATCCGCTCACCGGCCAGTGAGGCCAGGGAGACCATGATGTCGGCCTCGTGCTCGGACTTCCACCGGGTGAACTGGTCCTCGGGCTTGATCGAGGCGACCATGCCGAGGTAGTCGGCGCCCTTCTCGATGGTGGCGATGTCGATCTCGAGGTGGAAGCGGGTCACGTACGCGACGACGGCGTGGCACGCCTCGTGCACGGCCACGGCGTGCCGCTCGCGCTCGATGTACTCGACGTCCTCGGGCGGGCCGAGCTGCTTGAGCCGCTTGGCGCGCAGCACGTCGGACCAGGTGATGATCTCCCTGCCGTCCCTGATGGCGGTGATGAGCGACTCGTTGACCAGGTCCTTGATGGTGGCGCCGGTGGCGTACGGGGTGATGGTGGCGAGCTTGTCGATCTGCTCGGCGGTCAGCTCGTGCGACACCTTGTCGAAGTAGCCCTGGTAGGTGCGCACCCGCCCGGCCTTGGACGGGTAGCCGACCTTGTAGATGCGGTCGATGCGGCCGGGCCGCAGCAGCGCCTCGTCGAGCGCGTCGGGCCGGTTCGTGGCCATCATGACGAGGATGCGGTATTTGGGCGGCGGCTTGGGGCGCATGCCGAGTAGCCGGCGTACCAGGCGGTTGAAGAAGCCGCGCGGCTTCTTCAGGCCGGACAGCTCGGTGAGCAGGGCCTGCAAGGTGCCGGGGTCGCCGCTGTTCATCATGCCGCCGCCCATGAAGAACCGGCTGCGCCGCCCGGGCTCCTCCTCGTCACCATGGCGGCGGGGGCGGAAGGCGAGCAGCTGCCGGGTGGGCTCGGACAGGTAGGTCATGCCGTGACAGCCGGAGAAGCCGCCGCCCTGCCCGGGCGGCCCCTGCTGGGCGAGGCGGCCGCGCTTGCCGAGCGAGTCGGCCTCGTCGAAGAAGACGATGACGCCGCCGTAGCGCAGCGCGAGCTTGCGCAGCTTCCTGAACAGGCCCTTGACCTTGAGGATGCCGATGCCCATGAACATGTTCGTGAACGCGCCCGGGTCCACGAACACGTACGGCTTGCCGGTTTCCCCGGCCACGGCCTCGGCCATGAGCGTCTTGCCGGTGCCGGGCGGCCCCCACAGCAGCAGGCCGCTCGGCACGTACCCGCCGCGCCGTTCGATCTCGTCGGGCCGTTCGAGGAAGACGATGTTCTCGCGGACCCGCTCGACGACGTGGTCCTGCCCCCACACGTCGTGGAAGCGGGTCTTGATGTCGTCGGGGAAGTACGTCTCGACGCCGCCCCTGGACAGGAACCAGAACAGCCCGACGAACTGGATGATGATGAAGAAGAACAGGAAGAGGATCTGGAAGAGGAACGGCAGGGCCTGCCACACCAGCGCCGGCGCCTGCAGCAGCGCGGCGAACGGGCTGACGTCGAGCACCGCGCCGAGCACGAGCGCGACCAGCGTGACGAAGAAGGCGATCTTCAGCGCCCTGGCGAGCCGGAAGCGCGTCCAGTCGTCGAAACGGCGGTGCGTCCAGCGTTCGAACCCGCCGAAGACCGTCCTGCTCCAGAAGCGGTGGTAGCCGGGCGAGCGCTCGCTGATGAGGAAGTGGGCCTGCCTGACGATCTCCGCGCCGAGCAGCCAGAAGATCCACTGGTACGACCGCGCGATGCTCCGCGCCGCCTCGGGGAAGGTGATGACGCCCTCGAAGTCCGCCATCACCTTCCAGGTGAGGATGAGGTAGGCCAGCACGAGGACGATGAGGAACTTGCTCCGGTCCCAGAACTGCATCTTCTTCCTGGTCACGGAGTCCGGGTCGGTCGGGCCGCTGCCGGGCGCGCGCAGCCCTTCGTGGTGGGTGGTCGTCATGGACGGGCTCCCTCATCCAGGCAGCCGGAGCAGCTTGAAAGAACTCGCGATCTTGTCGAACTCGGCGGCGCGCTCGCGGTAGCAGGTGGAGCGGCAGCCGATGAGCATGACGGAGACCGTGGCGCCCTTCTCGTCGAGGATGGCGGTGTGGTCGAACGTCTGGACGTACGCGCCGATCTGGTAGTTGAAGCGGACGTGCACACCCCTGGCGCCGCCGTCCAGGCTGAGGACGTCGTCGCTGAGGGCCTCGAAGCGGTTGAACAGGGGCGCCTGGCCGGTCGCCATGGCTCGCTGCGCGTAGAGCGCGCGCGTCTGCTCCGTCACCGGCAGGATGAAGTCCCGCAGCCGGTTGAGGGAGATCGCGTCGCGCTGTTCGGCGGTGAGCAGGTGCACGGTGGCGTAGACGAACGGGTCGGCCGAGCCGAGCAGGTGGGCGACCGAGGGTTGCGCCGACTGGTCGAAGGCCGCCGACCAGACCCGCTGGGCCCGCAGCAGCGCCGCCTGCGAGTGGGGATGGTCGCCCGACAGGTACAGCTCGATGGGGTACGCGTCGAGCTGCTTGAAGGAGGCCGGCACCTTGAAGTAGGTGGTGCCGCCCTTGTCCCGCACGTAGGTGAACTCCGGCTGCCCGCACGCGGACAGCGTCAGGATCGCGGCCAACAGCGCGATCAACCCCCGTGTCTTGTTCACCAGGGCTTACCTCCGCTTAGCGGACCAACGGAGTGGTTGTGCCCGCTTTCTGGTGAAATGAGGCCCGATGCACAGGAGTAAATCTTGACCAAATCTTGGCCGTAGATTGGCTTCACTTGTTACAGATCGGCCGGTGACGCCCGCGAAACCGGTTGCTCGGGACTCCAACGTTCATGCAACCTCCCATTGGTTCATCTCGGGAAGTAGCGAAAGATATGAGGATCCCTTCCGACACCCGCGGAGTGAACAATGACAGAACCCGCCATGGAGACCGTCGACTCCTTCGGCATGACGGCCGAGCGGCTGTTCGCCGAGGTCTGGTCGCGCCCGGTGCTGTCGGTCAGGGAGCGCCGGCTGCTCCTGTTCGGCCTGCTGGTCGGTCAGGGCCTGCACGAGGCGACCGAGATCCAGCTCGACGTGGCCCTGCGCGCCGGCGAGCTGAACGAGCCGGAGCTGCGCGAGGTGGTCGTCTTCCTCACCCACTACGCCGGATGGGCCCGTGGCGCGAAGCTGAACGACCAGGTGGAGTCGTTGATCGAGCGGGTCAGGCAGGATCGACGCGATAGAGCGGACCCCTCAGGCTGAGCGCGTAGAGCTCGCCGTCGGGGCCCTCGCCGAACGACGACAGCTGCTCCACCTTCCCCACGTCGGCCGCGGCGTCGAGATCGTCGACGGGCGCGGCCTTCACCCATCCGGCGCAGAAGTCGCCGTACAGGAAGTGGCCGCGCAGCCACGGGATCTTCGTGCCGCGGTAGACGTGGCCGGCGATGACCGAGCAGTTACCGCCTTCCTGCAGCGAGTAGACGATCACCGGCTCGACCAGGTCGGCGGCCTCGCCGTCGCGGAACGGGCTCCTGCCCTCGCGCAGGTTCCAGCCGTAGTTGGCGCCGCCCTTCGAGCCGGCCGGCTCGCGGTCGACCTCCTCCCAGGCGTTCTGGCCGACGTCGCCGATCCACAGGTCGCCGCTCCCGCGGTCGAAGGTGAAGCGCCAGGGGTTGCGCAGCCCGTACGCCCAGATCTCCGGCCGCGCGCCGGACTTGCCGACGAACGGGTTGTCGCGCGGCACCGCGTACGGTTCGTCGCCGCGCGGGTCGATGCGCAGGATCTTGCCCAGCAGCGTGCCCAGGTCCTGGCCGTTGCCCTCGGGGTCGCCGCCGCTGCCGCCGTCGCCGAGCGCGATGTAGAGGTGGCCGTCGGGGCCGAAGGCGAGCTGGCCGCCGTTGTGATTGGCGTAGGGCTGGTCGACCTTGAGCACGTCGCGCCTGGCGGTGGCCTTGGAGCCGTCGTAGGCCCACTCGGTGACGTGGGTGTCGCCGCGGGCGTCGGTCCAGTCGAGGTAGAGCCAGCGGCCCGAGGGGTGGAAGGCGACGCCGAGCAGGCCCTGCTCGTTGCCGGTGCTGACCTCGCGGGACAGGTCGACCACCGTCGCGCCGTCGGAGGTGCGCAGCCGGCCGGTCTGCTCGGCGACGTAGAGGCGGTCGTCGTCCTCGCGTACGGCCATCGCCACCGGCTGCTCCAGCGTGGCGATCTCGGTGAACCGCAGCTCGCCGCTGGACGGCGGCGAAGGGGTGGCGGCCTCGGAGCTCTCCGGGCTCTGGGCGGCCGACGGCGTCACCGGGGCCGGGGCGGCCGGCGTGCAGGCCAGCAGGGCACCGGGCAGGAGCGCGAACGAGAACACGGCCACGACGAGGCGCACGGCCTTCATCCTGCCACGAACGTTAGGGTTCAGACATGCCTACCGCACTGATCACCGGCGCCACCTCAGGAATCGGCGCCGCCTTCGCCCGGCGCCTGGCCGCCGACGCCTTTTCGCTCGTCCTCGTGGCCCGCGACGAGCTCCGCCTGATCCGCACCGCCGACCAGCTCAAGCTGAGGTACGGCGTGCCGGTCGAGGTGCTGCCCGCCGACCTGGCGACGGACGAGGGCCTGGCCAAGGTCGAGGCGCGGCTGCGCGACGGCGTCGATCTGCTGATCAACAACGCCGGGTTCGGCAACCCCGGCCATTTCCCCGACGTGCCGGTCGAGCGCGAGGCGCGCATGCTCAAGGTGCACTGCGAGGCGGTGCTGCGGCTGACGCTGGCGGCGCTGCCCGGCATGCGCGAGCGCGAGCGCGGTGCGATCGTGAACGTGGCGTCGGTGGCGGCGTTCTTCACGCGGGGCACCTACAGCGCCTCGAAGGCGTGGGTGGTGAACTTCAGCGAGTCGGCCGCCGCCGAGCTGCGCGACCCGCGCATCAAGATCATGGCGTTGTGCCCGGGTTTCGTCAGGACGGAGTTCCACCAGCGGGCCTCGATGGACTCCTCGGCCATTCCCGGCTTCATGTGGCTCAAGGCCGACGACGTGGTGCGCGATGCGATGCGCGACCTCGCGCTCGGCAAGCGGGTGTCGATCCCCGACCTGCGCTACAAGGCCGTCGTGGCGATCGGGCGGCTCATCCCGCGCAGCGTGCAGGCGATGGTGTCGCAGCGGATCGGACGCTGAAGGTCGGACATGAGAACCGGACGCTGAGGACCGGACGCTGAGGACCGGACGCTGAGGACCGGACGCTGAAGATGGGACGCTGGCAAAAGGCGGGCCCCCGCCGCGGGAGGGGGTCGCGGTGGGGGCCCGGACGGTCGCGGGCGTCGCCCGCGGCCGGGAATGGGAGGTCAGCGCCTCAGCGGTTGGCCTCGTGGCCGATGGCCAGACCCGAGGACGAGTCGAAGAAGTGCAGGTTGTGCGTGTCGACGACCAGGTCGATCTGCTGGCCGGGGCGCACGTGGCTGCGGGCGTTGACGCGGGCGGTCCACAGGGACTTGTCGCCCGCCAGCGGCAGCGTGCTGTCCTCGTCGTCACCGGCGTCGGCGGCGGCCACGGTGTCCTTGTGCTCGACCGGCGGGGCGTCGATCAGGAACAGGACGTTGATCTCGGAGCCCAGCTCCTCGGTGACCTCCGCCTTGACGGGCAGCGTGGCCCAGCCGTTGGCGTGGTTGCCGGCGGAGGCGGCGTCCTCGAAGTCGGAGGGGCGGATGCCGAGGATGATCTTCTTGCCGACGTACTGGTCGAGGCCCGGCTTCTCGGAGAAGGTCGACTCGGGGATCGACAGCTTGATGTCGGCGAAGGTCACCGCGGGGCCGCCGTCGCCGCGCACCAGCTCGGCGGTGACGAAGTTCATCGCGGGCGAGCCCATGAAGCCGGCCACGAACAGGTTGACGGGCTTGTCGAACAGGTTCTGCGGGGTGTCGACCTGCTGCAGGATGCCGTCGCGCAGCACGCAGACGCGGTCGCCGAGGGTCATGGCCTCGACCTGGTCGTGCGTGACGTAGACGGTGGTGACGCCGAGGCGCTCGTGCATCTGGTTGAGCGAGGCGCGCATGGAGACACGGAGCTTGGCGTCCAGGTTGGACAGCGGCTCGTCCATGAGGAACGCCTGCGGCTCACGCACGATGGCGCGGCCCATGGCGACACGCTGGCGCTGACCACCGGAGAGAGCGGCCGGCTTGCGCTTGAGGTAGGTCTCGAGGCCGAGCATCTTGGCGGCGTCGTTGACCCGCTTCTGGATCTCCGGCTTCGGCATCTTGCGAAGCTTGAGGCCGAAGGCGAGGTTCTCCTCGACCGTCATGTGCGGGTAGAGCGCGTAGTTCTGGAAGACCATCGCGATGTCGCGGTCCTTCGGCGGGAGGTGGTTGACCACCTTGTCGCCGATGGCGATCTCGCCGCCGCTGATGTCCTCCAGGCCCGCGATCATCCGGAGCGCGGTCGACTTACCGCAACCGGACGGGCCGACGAGCACCATGAACTCGCCGTCCTTGATTTCAAGGTTGAGTCCGTTCACGGCCTTGACGCCACCGGCGTAGACCTTGTCGACGTTCGTCAGAACGATGGATGCCATGACATTCCTTCGCGCTCCAGGGCTGTGGCCCGGATGTTGGTCCCGTTTCCCACTCACGTGGATACGTTTTCAAGCATCTCACCCGAAACGGACATGAGTGTCAAGGGTTACGGCGTGACCAGCCCTTGTTCTTCGCACATCTTCCTCTTTACCGGAAACCATGATGGAATCGTTTCCATGGAGAAGCGGGCGACCATCAAGGATGTGGCCGAGGCGGCCGGCGTGGGCGTCGCCACCGTCTCCCGGGTGCTGTCCGGCGGCTCGGCCAGCCCGCAGACCCGCGAGCGCGTCCTGGCCGTCGCGGCGCAGCTCGACTACCGCCCCAGCGCGCTCGGGCGCAACCTGCGCCAGCGCCGCACCGGCGGCATGGGCCTGCTCGTGCCCGACCTGACCGACACCTTCCACGCCCAGCTCGCCGAGGGCGTGCTCGCCTGCGCCCGTTCGGCCGGCGAGCCGGTCGTGCTCGGCTCGACGGCGGGCGACCCCGAGCAGGAGTCGGAGCTGATCGGCATGCTGCTGGAGCAGAGCGTCGACAGGCTCATCGCGGTCCCGTCGGGCGACGAGGAGAGCTGGGCGCCGGCGCTCCGCGCGGGCATGACGGTGGTCTTCGCCGACCGGCTGCCCGCCGTGCCGTCCGCCGATGACGACGACCCGGCGGTGCGGGCGGTCAACGACCTCATGCTGCTCGACGGGGCCGCCCCCGCCCCCGCGCGTTCCCGGTCGCTGGACGTGCCGTCCGTGACGGCCGACGACCGGTCAGGCATCCGTACGGCGGTGCGCTACCTGCGCGGCCTCGGCCACCGGCGCATCGCGTTCATCGGCGGGCCCGGCCATGACCGGCGGGCCGCGGCGTTCAGGGAGGCGGTGGGCGAGCCGGTGGACGAGGAGCTGATCGTGTTCGGCACCGGCAGCCGCGACTCCGCCTACGCCGCCGCCTCCGGCCTGTTCCAGAGCCGCCCCGACCTGTCGGCCGTGGTCGCGGGCGGCAACGTGCTCGGCGAGGCGGCCGTGCTCGCGGCCAGGGAGCTCGACCTGCGGGTGCCACGAGACGTCTCGCTCATCATGTACGACGACGTCCCCTGGGCCGAGCTGTGCTCACCGCCGCTGACCGTCGTCGCCCAGCCGGGGCGCGACATGGGCTATCGGGCTGCCGAGCTGGTGCTGCGGTCGGGCGGCCGGCGGCCGCGTTCGGTGGTGCTGCCCACGCAGCTGATCGTGCGCGGCAGCTGCGGCCCCCGCCACTGAACCCCTCGGCTCGCTCCGAGCCGGGGCCGCGCGTGGCCTCCCTACCCGGCGCCGCCCGTGTAGCGGCGGGGCAGGATCAGCACCGGGTTGTCGTCCAGGATCACCTCGGGCGGGCCGAACCTGGCCGCCGCCCGCCTGATCTCCGGCTCGTCGAGCAGCAGCAGCCGCCCGTGCTCGACGAACAGCTCGCCGTCCACCACCACGGTCGGCCGGTCCACCTGGCAGTCGCAGTGGGCGAACCCGGGCCCGCTGGTCACCGGCAGGCCGCCGGTCAGCCCGTCGAGCCCGCAGTAGAAGGCGCCTGCGTGCTTCTCCCGCTCGAACTGGGTGCCGCCGGCCAGCCGCACCTTCGGGTTGAGCCCGAACAGCGCGTGCCGCATGTAGAAGCCCTCAGGCGCGTACCTGCGCAGCTGCACGGCGGCGGCGCCGCCCTCGATCTTGCGGACCAGGTTGCCTTCGAGCGTGATGCGCAGCGGCTCCTCGGGGACGCCGGTGACGGTGGAGTCCTCGACGACGAGCATGCCCTCGGTCTCGGTGGGCCAGAAGTTGACGCCCCCGTAGGGGAACGGCCGCCAGTCGCCCGGCCGCAGCCCGCCGGGCCCCGGGTCCTCGAAGGTGAACCCGGCGAACGTCAGGTCGGTGCCCCGCACCGAGGTCACCCTGATCGAGGAGGCCGTGGCGAGCTGCCGCAGCGCCCTGGCCACCAGCGCGTAGAAGACCTCGACCGGCAGCCTGGCCCCGGTCAGCAGCGCGCCGGCCGTGGCGGTCATGTGCAGCGACACGAAGCGGGCCGAGCGTGCCCTGATCTGGTCGAAGAACAGCGGCTCGCTGTGCACCTCGCCCCACCACGTGCCGGCGATCACCACGTCGGCCTCGTGGAAGGCGGCCGTCTCGATCTGCAGCGGCGCCTCGCGGTCCCAGCCGCCCGCACTGAACGGCGGCACCGACAGGATGCGCACGTCCGCGTCGCGCAGCGCCGCGGCGGCGGCGATGGCCTGCACGACCACCGGGTCCACCGTGTGCTCCATCATCAGCAGCACCCGGTCACCCCGGGCGACCCCGGCGTATTCGCACAGGTTGCGCGCGCCGGGCATCAGCTCGACGATCGCGTACGGCGACGCGGAGGGCTCGGCGGCGTAGGTGAAGGGCGATCCCGCGTACGGGTTGCCGGCGTACGGATTGATCGTCATCACGCTCCCCTGCGGGCCGGTCCAGCGACAATGGGGATGACTACCCACCGGCCCGCGCGCGTAGCGTCATGACTTCGTAACGCTTGGCGACCGCCGCGTCAGAGCAGCTTCTCGATCGCCGCGACGACTGCCGGGTCGTCGGGGGCGGTGCGGGGGCGGAAGCGGGCCACGACCTGGCCCTCGCCGTCCACGAGGAACTTCTCGAAGTTCCACTGCACGTCGCCGGCCTCGCCCTGCTCGTCGGCCGCCTGGGTCAGCTCGGCGTAGAGCGGATGCCGGCCCGGGCCGTTGACGTCGGCCTTCTCCAGGAGCGGAAAGTCCACGCCGTACGTGGCGGCGCAGAACTGCTGGATCTCCTCGGCGGTGCCGGGCTCCTGGCCGGCGAACTGGTTGCAGGGCATGCCGACGACGGTGAGGCCGCGGGGGCCGTACTGGCGCTGGAGCTCGACGAGGGCGGCGTACTGAGGGGTCAGGCCGCAGCGGGAGGCCACGTTCACGATCAGGGCGGGGCCGCCGGAGGCGAGGGCGCCGAGCGTGGTGGGGGCGTCGTCGAGGGTGCGGAGCGGGATGTCACTGAGGCTCATGATCCGACCCTACAGAACGAGTCAGGGCCAGATTTGTGACACAGTCCTCATTTTTCGGACAAACCCCCTGAAGAAGGTATATATCGTGATCTTTACTGACGAGCTTCGTTTTCTTGGTCAATTCGCTGTCAAGAGATTCGCTCGGGCACTGTGGCGCGGTCCATGAACCCCCTCGAAAGGGAACCCGCATGCCCATGCTCCGCCGTACCGGCGTCCTGGTGCTGACCGCCACGCTCGTGGCGGCCGGCGGCGCCTCGGCCGCACAGGCGCAGAGCTCCCAGACCAGCGGCAGGAACAAGTCCATCGCTCGGACCATGGTGGCCAAGCGAGGCTGGGACATCGGCCAGTACAGGTGCCTGGTGAAACTCTGGACCCGCGAGAGCGGCTGGAACCACCGCGCGGGCAACCGCAGCTCAGGCGCCTACGGCATCCCGCAGGCGCTGCCCGGCCACAAGATGGCCTCCTCAGGGCGCGACTGGCGCACCAACCCGCGCACGCAGATCCACTGGGGGCTCGGCTACATCAAGCAGCGCTACAAGTCGCCGTGCCGGGCCTGGGGCCACTTCCAGTCCCACCATTGGTACTGAGCCAAACCCCAGGCTCGCGCGCTTTTTACGGCAAGCCCCGTCCAGCCGGGAGGCGGGCCGGGCAATCCCGCTCCAGCGAGCGGGCCTTTTATCCGCAACGAACACACAAACACCCGTCCTTCGCGTGTCACTGTAAGTGACCGACGGTGACTGTGCGTAATAGGAATCGTGCTAAAGGACACGTCGCGGTGCCCTTCGGGCCGCCCAGCACGATCGGGCGGCAACAGGATCCCGGAGGGCCACGCGGACCCTCCGCGCCCGAGCCACGGGCGCGGGCAGGCAGGGCGCGCACCGAGCGCGCCCGTCCGCACGCGGCCCGATGGCAAGGATCGATTTGGACAGCACACGCGTGCTCACGGGCACACTCATCACCGTCAGCGCATTCACCGTCATCGGCGGCACTCCGGCCAGGGCCGAGACCATGCCGATGCCGATCAAGACCAGGACCTGGACCACGTCGGCCCAGCCGAAGATCACGGCCGTCCGGCCGGAGAACAGGAACAAGAAGATCGCCCTGGGGCACGTCGTCCAGCGCTCGTGGAACCTGCGCGAGTTCCGCTGCCTCGACAACCTGTGGACCAGGGAGAGCGGCTGGAACCACCGGGCACGTAACAGCTCATCCGGCGCGTACGGCATCCCGCAGGCCCTCCCGGCCGGCAAGATGCGCGGCGCGGGCCGCGACTGGAAGCACAACCCGGAGACGCAGATCCGGTGGGGCCTGGCCTACATCAAGGGGAGGTACGGCAGGCCTTGCGGCGCCTGGGGACACTTCAGATCGCACAACTGGTACTAGGAGGCCCAGGAGGGCATCCGGTGCCGTACCGCTACCGGGTGCCCTCCCTACGCCCAGCCCGCTCCTCGACGGCCCTGATCAACATGTCCAGCCCGAACTCGAACTCCGCCTCGTGATCACACTCCCCCAGCAGTCCCGCCAGTGACGTCACCTCGGGGAACAGCGCGGGATCGACTCCGTCCGCGCTGATCGTCCTGGTCTGCGCCGGCGCGAACGTCGGCGTCACCCCCACCTCCCGCAGCAGCGAGCCCACGATGTAGGCGATGAACATGCGCAGCACCCGCACCGCGCCGGCCCCGTCGAACCCCGCGTCACGCAGCGTCGCCAGCGCCCGCTCGACCGGCAGCAGCCCGGCCGTGGAGTGCAGCTGCCTGCTGACCACCAGCATCGTGCAGCGCGGGTAGTGGTGGGCGATCTGCCGGAACGCCCGCGCCTGGCCGCGTACGCGCTCGCTCCACGGCGCCTCGGGGTCGTCGGTGAACTCGATCTCGCTCAGCACCGCCTCGGCGACCCCGTCGAGCAGGGCGTCCTTGTTGGGCACGTGGTTGTAGAGCGACATCACGCCGACCCCCAGCCCGGCCGCCACGCGCCGCATGGAGATCGCGTCGGCGCCCTCCCGCTCGATCAGCTCGACGGCGGCGGCGACGATACGCGCTCGGGAAAGAGGCTCAGTGGGCATGACTCATTCTAGGAACGCGATCACCCCACACTCCGGCAGACTGTGACGAGTGCGGCACCTGCTGACCTATCGCGACGCCGTCGCCCTGCTGGGCGGCCCCACGGCGATCTCCGGCCTCCTCGACAAAGCCTCCTCGTTGGCCCTGTTCGGCCTCGGCGAGATCGACCTCTTCGACGCCCGCGGCGAAGCGGTGCGGCTCGGTGACACCTTCCTGCGCCGCACGCGCGACAAGATCAAGGGCCTGAGCCGGTACGACACCACGCAACGGCTGACCGCGGCCCACACGGTCATCGTGATGGTCGCCTATTTAGAGGCGCTCGCCGAGATGGAAGTGCTCCGCGATCTGACTCTTGAGGACCAGCGCCGCATCCTCGGCACGGATGACCGGCTGCACGCTCTGGCCGACGCCCCGGTGACGCCTCCCGGTCCCAGATTTCCCCATGAGCGCATGATCGGGCTCCTCCGCAACGACTACCGCAACTTCACGGAGGAGCTGTTCGACATCCTGTCCGGGCTCGCCTGCTGGGACCGCTGGGACGCGACCACGCGGGCCCGGCTGCGCGCCGGCATACCGGCCCTCGCGCTGCGCCGCTACGAGGAGCTGTTCCGCCGGATGGCCGCCGAGTTCCCCGAGGTCGCCTGCTGGATCGACCGTGCCGATCATCAGGCCACCAGGGCCGAGATCAGGGAGCTGGCGCACGGCCTGGCCGGGATCGAGCGGCGGCTGGCCTCGATCTCGCAGGTCCGCTGCCCGTCGGACCGGCTGACCGCACTGACCATGGCGAACCGGGCCGCGCTCCGGCACCCGATGATGTCCTCCACGCGCACGCCTGCCGGGATGACCCTCCCCACCCTTGAGCAGGGCTATGTGGACCCGGCATACCGCTGCCTCCGGACGGGCATGCCGGCGGCCGAGGAGAGAATGTGGGCGGAGCTCGACCGCCGCGACGACCTGACCTCCTTCCTGGCCGCCTACCTGACGCTCCCCCTGGCCGCCGATGCCCCGCTGCTCGTGCTGGGCCAGCCAGGCGCGGGCAAGTCCGTGCTGACCCGCGTGCTCGCCGCCCGCCTGCCGGCGAACGAGTTCCTGCCGCTCAGGGTCGAGCTGCGCGGGGTGCCCGCTGACTCCGGCGTCCTGACACAGATCGAGCACGGCATCAGGACCGCGCTGGACGAGGACATGTCATGGCCCGACTTCGTGCACGCGGGCGGCGGCGCGCTCCCCGTAGTGATGCTGGACGGCTTCGACGAGCTGCTCCAGGCGACCGGTGTCAACCAGAGCGACTACCTGGAGCGAGTCGCCGAGTTCCAGCGCGCACAAGCCGAGAAGGGCCGGGCACTGGCGGTCATCGTCACCTCCAGAACGGCGGTGGCTGACCGCGCCCGCGTGCCGGACGACTCCTACGTCATCCGTCTGGAGCCCTTCGACGACGAGCAGATCGCGCAGTGGGTCACCGTCTGGAACGACGCCAACCAGACGTACTTCCGCGACCGCGACCTGCAGCCCATGCCCCTCGAAAGAGTGCTCGCCGTGCCGAAGCTGGCCGGTCAGCCGCTCCTGCTGTCCTTGCTGGCCCTCTACGACGCCGACGCCAACGCGCTGCGCCTCATGCGCGAGGACCTGCCCGAGGCCGAGCTGTACGAGCGCCTCCTGCACGGTTTCGCGGCCCGGGAGGTCGCCAAGACCCGCCCAGGGCTGCCGGACGGCGAGCTCGAACGGGCGGTGGAGGACGAGCTGCTGCGGCTGTCGGTGACGGCGTTCGCGATGTTCAACCGCGGCCGGCAGTGGATCGCGGACGCCGACCTGGACGCGGACCTGCACGTGCTGCTGCCGGACTCACCAGAGAAGAGCGGAGGATCCGGTTTCCGCCGCCGGTTGACGCAGGCGGAAGGCGTGATCGGCGGGTTCTTCTTCATTCACACCACCCAGGCGCTGCGCGACCACGAACGCCTCAGGACGTACGAGTTCCTGCACGCCACCTTCGGCGAATACCTGGTGGCCCGCCTGGTGGCCAGGGAGCTGGCGGACATGGCGGAGCAGCTGGCCTTCGCCGAGTCGCGGCGCCGCCCGGCCACCCCGGACGACGGCTTCCTGCACGCCCTGCTGTCGTTCGCCGCGCTGGCGGGCCGCGCCCCCACGGTGGACTTCCTGGCCCACCGCCTGACGACCGACCTCACGGAGGACCGGCGCGAGATCCTCAAGAGGCACCTGTGCGAGCTGTTCTCGCGGGCGCCGCAGGGCAGGCCGGGCTCGGCGTACGACGCCTACCAGCCCACCCGGGCGGACGTGACCGCCCGCTGCGCCGCCTACGCCGCGAACCTGATGCTGCTCGCGGTCCTTGCGGCCGACGGCCCGGTGACGGGGGCCGAGCTGTTCGGGAGCGCCCAGCAGGAGCAGGCGAACGAGCTGTGGCGCAGGATGACCCGCCTGTGGCACTCCCAGCTCACCAGGGCCGAGTGGGACGCGCTGATCCGCACGGTCAAGGTCCGCCACGAGCTGCGCGACGGGGTCAGGACCCTGGAGGTGACCTTAGAGCGGGACGCCGAGATCGACGTGGCGGACCTGGTCTTCTTCACCTGGCCGGGCGAGAGGCCGCAGCCGGCCCGCAGGATGCGGTCGAGCGGCTCGATCCCCATGCGCGAGATCGCCTTCCGCGACGACACGCTGCTCGGTCACCTGTACGCCGCCCTGCTCCCCTACGCGGCGGACGTCGATCCGACGCTGGAGTCGTACCCGCGCTCCCCCGTGGCGCTGCTGCTCGACCTCCTGCTGAGCGAGACCCCGGACACCGCCCTGTACGCCGCCGCGCTGTCAGAGGGCCCGACCTGGAGCTATGTAGACAAAGTGCTGCGCAGGCTGGCGGAGGACGCCCGCGTGCTGCCCGGCCGCGACGTGCTCGACCTCATGCGGACGGCCGCCCGCCGCTGGTCGGGGCCGAACCGGCTGCAGCGGATCCACGAGGTGCTGAGCGCGCGCCCCGACGTCGAGGAGCGCGTCAAGGTGCAGGCGGGCCTAATCGCGGGGCAGGCGGAGGACGAGCCGCGTCTGCGGCCCTTCGATGGCGAGTTCTCCGCCGTGCTCCCTGGCGATGTCGCGGGCGATCGGCAGTCCTAGGCCGCTGCCGCCGAGGTCGCGCGAGCGGGTCACGTCGAGGCGGGTGAAGCGTTCGAACACCTGCTCCCGCTTCTCCTCGGGGATGCCGGGCCCGTCGTCCACCACTTCGAGCACCGCCTCGTCCCCGCTGCCCCGCACCTGCACCTCCACCTTGGAGTCACCGTAGCGGTCGGCGTTGGACAGCAGGTTGGTCAGGACGCGGGCCAGCCGCAGCCGGTTGCCGCGCACGTGCACGCCGGGCTCGGCGCGTACGGTGACGGGCAGCCGGGAGGGGCGCCGCGCGACCTCGTCCTCGACCAGCCGGCCGAGGTCGAGGCGCTTCTTCTTGACCGGCGCCCCGGCGTCCAGGCGGGCCATGAGCAGCAGGTCCTGCACGATGTCGGCGAGCCGCTGGGCGTCGTCCAGCGCGGCCCGCCAGTCGGCCTCGCCGCGCTCGTACAGCCCGTCCTCCAGCCGCACCATCAGCCCGGCGATGGGGGTGCGCAGCTCGTGGGAGGCGTCGGAGACGAAGCGCCGGTGCCGGTCCACGGCGTCCTCCAGCCGGTCGAGCGTCTCGTTGACGGTGGCGGCCAGCTCGGCCACCTCGTCGCGCGAGTCGGGCACCGCGACGCGGGAGCTGAGGTCCTCGGCGCTGATCCTCTGCAGGCCCTGCCTGATCTGCTCGACGGGGGCGAGCACGCGGCCGACGCCGTACCAGGTGCCCCAGGCCATCAGCGCCAGCAGCAGCGCGGAGGAGCCGAAGAGCATGACCCGCAGGTACGGCGAGTGCAGCAGGAACGGCTCGCGAACGGCCGCGTAGGCGACGACGGGGCCGTAGACGGTGGCGCGGTTGCTGGTGCCGACGACGGCGAGGCAGCCTTCCGGCCGGCACTCCCGGGTCTCGACCTGCGAGTCACCGCCGGTGGGCCGGGCCCGGGTGATCGGCGGCTGGCCGAGCAGGCCCGCGCTGGCGGCGACCACACGGCCCTCGTAGTCGACGATCTGCAGCAGCCCGATGCCGTTCATCGGCGGGATGGGGCCCTCGAAGCGCTCGGTGTCGATGATCGTGGTGAGGTGCCTGCTGGCGGTGGCGGCCTGCGACACCAGGTCGGCGCGGGCCCTGGACGGCCACGTCGCCGACAGCAGGGCCGCTCCGCCCAGCAGGAGGACGCCGAACGACACCACCGTCGCGAGCGTCATCCGAGCCCTGATGGAGCGGCCGTGCACCATGTGTCCGACTGTGCCACGCGGGCTGCAAACCGCAGGTCAAACGGATGTCGGCCGTCCGCTGTGGTAACTCCTGCGCAGCTCGCGCACCTCCTCGGCCAGCTCGACGCAGCGCCGCAGGTGTGCGAGCTCGGATTCGCCGATCATGGGCCGCCCTCCCTCCTGTCGTCAACTACGGTTTACGGACCAGCCGAAAGTGCATGACTATTCACGTTTTCCCACGTCATGTACAGAAAACCCACCCTGAGGCCACAGAAAATCGGTTGATCCGACGTATTAGCCTAGAAGGGATGCCTCCCGATACGCACCAACCTCGCCCTGCCCTGCCGTCTTCCAGATCCTCCTCCAGGCTCTCCGTCAACTCCCTGTGGCGGATGCGGTCCTACCTCCGCCCATACGTCTTACGACTGGTCGTCATCTGGCTGACCGCACTCGTCGGCGTCGGCCTGGTGATCGTCTTCCCCCTCATCATCGAGAGAGTCATCGACGGGCCCGTGGCCGACAAGGAACCCGGCGCTCTGCTGCCGCTCGGCCTGCTGGCGGTCGGCGTGGGCGCGCTCGAAGCGCTGCTGATCTTCTTCCGGCGCTTCATCCAGGTCAAGCCGGTGCTCGGCCTTGAGACCGCCATCCGCGACGACCTCTACGCCCACCTGCAGCGCCTGCCCATGGCCTTCCACGGCGACTGGCAGTCGGGCCAGCTGCTGTCACGGGCGACGACGGACCTGTCGACCCTGCGGCGCTTCCTCGGCTTCGGCGCGCTGTTCCTGGTCATGAACGTGCTCCAGGTCGTCACCGTCACCGTGCTGCTGCTCAACAAGTACTGGCCGCTCGGCCTGCTGGTGCTGGCCTCGGTCGTGCCGATCGTGATGACCTCCCAGCGCTTCGAGCGGCGCTACATCAAGATCTCCCGCCAGGTCCAGGACGAGCAGGGCGACCTCGCCACGTTCGTCGAGGAGTCGGCGATCGGCATCCGCACGATCAAGGCGTTCGGCCGCCGCCACCACGTCTTCGACCGCTACGACGAGGCCGCGCTCAAGGTCTACGGCTCCTCGATGAGCAAGGTGCGGCTGTCGGCGAAGTTCTTCTCCTTCCTGGAGATCGTGCCCAACATCACGCTGGCGCTGGTGCTGCTGCTCGGCGCGCTGGCGGTCGGCTCCGGCGCGCTGACGCTGGGCGCGCTGGTCGCGTTCACCACGCTGATGCTGCAGCTGGTCTGGCCGGTGGCGAGCCTCGGCTACCTGCTGGTCATGGCGCAGGAGGCGATGACCTCCGCCGACCGGCTGATGGAGGTCATGGACACCGTCCCCGCCATCGAGAGCGGCTCGGACGTCATCGAGGAGCCGCGCGGCCACCTGCGCTTCGAGGGCGTCGGCTTCCGCTTCGCCGACTCCGAGCAGCCCGTGCTGCAGGACGTCTGGCTGGACGTGCGGCCGGGCGAGACGGTCGCCATCGTCGGGGCCACCGGGTCGGGCAAGACCACCCTGACCGCGCTGGTGCCCCGCCTGCTCGACCCCACCTCCGGCCGGGTCACGATCGACGGTCACGACGTCCGCGAGCTCGATCTCAAGCAGCTGCGCCAGGTGGTCGCCACCGCGTTCGAGGAGCCCACGCTGTTCTCGATGAGCGTGCGCGAGAACCTCATGCTGGGCCGGCTCGACGCCACCGAGGAGGAGCTGGAGCAGGCCATCCAGACCGCGCAGGCGATGTTCGTGTACGACCTGCCGTGGGGTCTCGACACCCGTATCGGCGAGCAGGGCCTGTCGCTGTCCGGCGGGCAGCGGCAGCGGCTCGCCCTGGCCAGGGCGGTGCTCAGCAAGCCGCGCATCCTCGTGCTCGACGACACGCTGTCCGCGCTCGACGCCGAGACCGAGGCCCTGGTCGAGGAGGCGCTACGGCACGTCCTGCGCGACGCGACCGGCATCGTGGTCGCCCACCGCGCCTCCACGGTGCTGCTGGCCGACAAGGTCGCGCTGCTGCGCGACGGCACGATCACGCACGTCGGCCAGCACCGCGAGCTGCTGGCGCAGGTGCCGGAGTACCGCGAGCTCCTGGCGCAGGACGCCGACTTCGACGACGCGGCGGAAGGAGCGCTGCGATGACCACGCCGGCGACCACGACGGCGACCACGACGGCTCCTGAGAAGAACGCCTCCTGGCGCGGCGTCGGCTCCGAGGACCAGGACGAGCTGTCGGAGAAGGTGTCGGTGCTGCTGCGGGCCCGCTCGCGGCGGCTGCTCGGCGATCTGCTGCGGCCGTACCGGAGGAAGATCGCGCTGCTCGTCCTGATCATCGTGGTCTCCAACGCGGCCGGGCTGTCGATCCCGTTCCTGGTCTCGGTCGGCATCGACCGGGGCATCCCGCCGATCACCGGCGGCCAGGCCCCGACGGTGCTGCTGACCGTGGTCGGGGTGATCCTGGCCGCGGCGGTCACCCAGGCGCTGGCCCGCCAGGCGTTCCTGCGGCTGATGGGGACGGTCGGCCAGAGCATCCTGCTGACGCTGCGCAGGAGGGTGTTCGACCACTTCCAGCGGCTGTCGCTGAGCTTCCACGAGAAGTACACCTCGGGCCGGGTGATCTCCCGGCTGACCTCCGACATCGAGGCCATCGCCGAGCTGGTGCAGTCGGGGTTCGACGCGCTGGTCAAGGCGGTGCTGACGCTGGTCGGCACGGCGGTGCTGCTGCTGGTGCTGGACGTGCACCTCGGCCTCGTGGCGCTGGTCCCGCTGCCGCTGCTGCTGCTGTTCACCAAGTGGTTCCAGCGGCAGTCGGCGGTCGTCTACCGGCGGACGAGGGAGACGGTCGCCCTGGTGATCGTGCACTTCGTGGAGTCGATGATCGGCATCCGCGCGGTGCAGGCGTTCCGCAGGGAGCCGCGTAACCAGGAGATCTTCGAGCAGCTCAACGACGACTACCGCGACGCGAACGCGCGCAGCATGATCCTCGGCGCGACGTTCATGACCGGCATCAAACTGATCGGCAACATGACGATCGGCGCGGTGCTGCTCTACGGCGGCTACCTCGCCCTGCACGGCGAGGTGGAGGTCGGCGTGCTGGCCGGGTTCATGCTCTACCTGCGCCAGTTCTACGAGCCGATGCAGGAGATCAGCCAGTTCTACAACACGCTGCAGTCGGCGGGCGCGGCGCTGGAGAAGCTGTCCGGCGTGCTGGAGGAGGAGCCCGGCGTGCCGGAGCCGCGCGAGCCGGCGGCGCTGCCGGGCGGCCGGGCGCAGGGCAAGGTGCGCTTCGACGGCGTCGAGTTCTCCTACGTCAAGGAGATGCCGATCCTGCCGCGCCTCGACCTGACCATCCCGGCCGGGCAGAGCGTGGCGCTGGTCGGCGCGACCGGGGCGGGCAAGACCACGCTGGCCAAGCTGATCTCCCGCTTCTACGACCCGACCGAGGGCCGCGTGCTGCTCGACGGCGTGGACCTGCGCACGCTCGACGAGCCGACGCTGCGCCAGGCGGTGGTCATGGTGACGCAGGAGAACTTCCTGTTCGACGGCACGGTGGCCGACAACATCAGGTTCGGCCGCCCCGACGCCACCGACCACCAGGTACGCGAGGCGGCCAAGGCCATCGGCGCCCACGAGTTCATCTCGTCGCTGCCCGACGGCTACGACACCGAGGTGGGCAAGCGCGGCGGGCGCATGTCGGCCGGTCAGCGCCAGCTCGTCGCGTTCGCGCGGGCGTTCCTCGCCGACCCTGCCGTGCTCATCCTCGACGAGGCCACCTCCAGCCTCGACGTGCCGAGCGAGCGGCTGGTGCAGCGGGCGCTGCGGACGATCCTGGCCGAGCGCACCGCGCTGATCATCGCGCACCGGCTGTCCACGGTGGAGATCGCGGACCGGGTGCTGGTGATGGAGCACGGCCGCATCGTCGAGGACGGGCCGCCGGCGCAGCTCATCGCCGCGTCCGGCCGCTTCGCCGGGTTGCACCAGGCGTGGCTGGAGAGCCTCAGCTGAGGGGTTCCGGCTCCGGCACTCCTCCAGGGATGCCGGAGCCGGCTCTGTATGGAGATTCGGGGAGTTCAGTACAGCCGCGGGCGTACCGGGCTGATCAGCGGCGTCTCGTCGGGGACGGCGGACTCCGCCGCTCTCCTCAGCTCCGGATGGCGTGACAGGTAGCCGTCCGGGAAGGTCGTGGCCCGCTGGCAGCCGCATCGCGGGCAGATGGCGCCCGATGAGGGCGGCGAGACGGGCAGCCCGGCGCGCAGCCAGATCTCACCCGCGTTGCCGTGACGGTCCTCCTGGTGCCTGACGACGTATTCCTCCTCCCACACGTGCCAGCAGCGCTGACACTCGAAAGGCACGATCCGCAGTTCTTCTTCCATGAGGTCACCCCCTGCTTCCGAGTGTCCGCCTCCCTCCCGGCGTGTCGCAACCCGGCCCTACCGAACGGTGAACACGAAGGTCACGGCGCCCGCGACCACGCTCAGCGTGCCGAGCCAGGCGACGACCGCGTCGAGCCCGGCGTCGAGGGGGCGGCCGCCATGCAGGGCGGCCTGCACGCGGCGGAAGCGCTGCCTGGTCCTGATCAGCAGCACGGCGCCGCAGAGCGCGGCCAGCGCGAACGCGGCGATGGCGGGCGCCGGCAGGCCGCTGCGCAGCGCGACGCCGGCGGCGCCGAGCCCGCCGGTGGACAGCGCCACGGCGGTGCGCACCCAGGCGAGCCGGGTGCGCTCGCTCTGCAGGCCCTCGTCCCAGATCTCCTCTTCCGGAGTGATGCCCACGGCGTCCTCGCCGTCAGCCCCGCGCCGACAGGATGATCAGGACGAGGGCGGCCACCGCGACGGCGGCGACGCCGTAACCGAAGACGGCCGCGAGCGCGGGCGGCGGGAGCGGCGCCTGCTTGCGCAGCGCGCGCTGGATGTTGCGCCAGCGGGGGTATGCCATGCCGGCCGCCAGCGCGGACAGGGTGACGAGCGCGATGGCCAGGCACGTACGCAGCCACGGCACGAACACGTCGGACGGCACCGCCGCGATGGCCACCCCACCCGCGCTGAGCGCCAGCGCCGTGCTCAGCCAGGTGAGGAAGGTGCGTTCGTTGGCCAAGGTGAAACGCGGGTCGGGTTCCATGGAAAAACGGTAATTCGTCCCCATTTCCCCTAGAGATGCCGGGATTGTCCCTGGGGTCAGCTGCAGGCCTGCGCGACCTTGTTGACGTAGTCGGCGCTCTCGGTGGCGACCTTCTGGGCGGCGTCGACCGCGTCGTTGACGTCGTTGACCGTGATGCCGGTCAGCGTGGCGGCCAGGCTGTCGCTGGCCTCCTTGAGCGTGGTGTTGGCCGCCGAGTCGGCCACGCCGTTGAGCTTGGCCGCGGCGTCGTCGATCGCCTTGTCCATGGCCTGGGGGTCGTCGGTCAGCTTGGTGACCTGGGCGCCCAGCTCCGTGACGATCTTGGGCGCCTCGATGCAGGCCTGGGCCTTGTCGATGGTGTTATTGACATCACTGCAACCGGCCGCGAGCACGCACGAGGCGAAGAGGGCCAGGGGCACGAACCGGCTTCTGAGTGAACGCATACCTCGACACTACCCAAGCACCCGGCCACGTGGCGTGACCGAACGCTCAGGAAAGCGTGGCCAGCCAGCCGGTCAGCAATCGGTTGACCTCCTGCGGGCGTTCCTGCTGCACCCAGTGGCCGCAGCCGTCGATCAGGTGGCTGCCCGACAGGCCCGGCATGGTCTGCGG
This sequence comes from Nonomuraea sp. NPDC004580, assembly GCF_040609855.1. Taxonomy (NCBI): domain Bacteria; kingdom Bacillati; phylum Actinomycetota; class Actinomycetes; order Streptosporangiales; family Streptosporangiaceae; genus Nonomuraea; species Nonomuraea sp. NPDC004580. Next base: position 53,038 of record NZ_JBEXLH010000035.1, read on the forward strand.
GAACGCCTCGATGGCGCCGGCCAGCCACCGTACGCCCGCGTCCTGCGCGCCCGCGACGAACAGCGAAGGCTGCAGGATGGGGGCGCCGTCCCAGGCCGCGAGGTCCTCCCAGTCGCGGTCCACGTTGCGGTAGCGGTTGAGCCCGCCGGTCAGGCCGGTGCGCTCGAACTCGCCCGCGTAGACGTCGAAGTCCTCCTCGCCGAGCCAGGACGGCAGCTCGTCCTCCGGCCAGCGGTCGCGCAACCGGCCGCCCGCGGGCAGGAAGAAAGCGCTCTCGCCCAGCCCGTCCGCCGACAGCGCGGCGTAGCAGCCGGCGAGCCAGCCCCGCACGTCGGACTCGATCTCCACCTCGGCCCGCCCTGGCTCCTGGAAGTAGCTGACGTAGAACTCCTCCTCGCCGCCCATCGCCGCGAACGCGTCGGCGGGCCGGTGCGGGCCACGCGGCGCGTACGGGACGCTGAACAGCGCGACCGCCCGGAACAGGTCGGGCCGCAGCAGCGCGCTGTGCGCGGCGATGCCCGACCCCCAGTCGTGCCCGGCGATCACCGCCGGCCCTCCGCCCAGCGCCCGCACCACGGCCACGCAGTCGGCGACGAGCTCCAGCATCCGGTACGCCGCCACCCTGGCCGGCTTGACCGACCGCCCGTAGCCGCGCACGTCCATCGCCACCGCCCGGTATCCGGCGGCGGCCAGCGCGGGCAACTGGTGGCGCCACGAGTACCACGACTCGGGGAAGCCGTGCACCAGCAGCGCCAGGGGGCCGTCGCCCTGCTCCGCCACGTGGATGCGCCCTGCGGGCCCCTCGATCAGCCGATGGGTGATGTCCTTCATGTCATTCCTCCTTTCCCAGCACTATGGGCCGCTCGCTAGGGCTGCGAGTAACCACGTTGCCGTTCCGGCAAAACGGACACTGACCTGCAAGGATATGGAAAGCGATATGAATGCTTTCGCGATATCGCTATTAGACATCGCGCTTTCGCGTCTGCTTTGCTCCTGCCCTCTGATCTGATCGAACGACGGCAAGGACTTGGCATGCGACACCTTCGTGCCCGGCGGCTCTCGGCCGCGGTGCAGGCGACTGCGTTGACCCTCTCGCTGCTGGCCGGCGGGGCCGCGACCGCGAGCCCCGCCACCGCCTCGGCGGCCACCGCCTGGCCGGAGATCTCGGCGGTGACCGCCGAGCTCTCCGGCCAGGCGCTGGTCAGCAAGGAGCTGCGAGCGCTTGAGTCGTCCTTCAAGGGGCGCATCGGGGCGTACGCGATCGACACGGCGACGGGGAGGACCGTGGCCTACCGATCGGGTGAGCGGTTCCCGCTCCTGTCCACGTTCAAGGCGGTGGCGTGCGGGGCGGTGCTGCACAAGGCGCGCACGTCCGAGCCCGGCCTGATGAACAAGCGGGTGAAGTGGACGGAGGCCGAGGTGAAGCCGAACTCGCCCACGACCGAGAAGCACGTCAAGGACGGGCTGACGGTCGCGCAGCTCTGCGAGGCCGCCATCACGCTGAGCGACAACACCGCGGGCAACATGGTGCTCAAGCAGCTCGGCGGGCCCGCCGGGCTGACCAGGTACTTCCGCAGTCTCAAGGACCCGGTCTCGCGGCTCGACCGCTGGGAGACCGAGCTGAACGACTGGACGCCCAAGGACAAGCGCGACACCACCACCCCCTCGGCGCTCGCCCGCGACCTGCGCCTGCTCACCGCGGGGAAGGCGCTGCACCCCAAGGACCGCGCGCAGCTCAACCGCTGGCTCATCGCGAACGAGACGGGTGACGCCCGCATCCGCGCCGGCCTGCCGAAGAAGTGGACCATCGGCGACAAGACCGGCACCAACCAGGAGATCGGCGCGGGCAACGACGTCGCGATCGCCTGGCCGTCCGGCCGCTCGGGCGCGCCGATCATCCTGGCCGTCTACACCAACCGCACGGCCGCGGGACTGCCCGCCGACGAGAAGGTGATCGCTCGGACCGCCACCATCCTGGCCCGCGGACTCGGCAGGCTCTGATGGGACGTCGGGGGACGAAGCTCCTGCGCCTCGCCGCGGCCGCCGCCGGGTCGGGCGTGCTCGTGGCCGCGATCGCGATCCCGGCCGTCGGGGGCATGGGGGCCGGGTTCGTGGCGGCGGCGGACGAGGTGAACCTCAAGCCGGTCGATCTCGCCGAGCCGCCGCCCGCCGAGGTGACGATCGTGCGGGACGCCAAGGGCGGCGAGATCGCCCGCTTCTACGAGGAGTACCGCGAGATCGTCGGCCTCGACGAGATCGCCGAGCAGATGCGGACCGCGATCGTGGCGATCGAGGACTTCCGCTTCTACGAGCACGGGGCGATCGACATCGAGGGCACGCTGCGCGCCCTCGCCACGAACCTGCAGACGGGCCGCACCAGCCAGGGCGGCTCCTCCATCACCCAGCAGTACGTCAAGCAGGTGCTGCTCAACTCGGCCGGCACCGAGGCGGAGCGGAACGCCGCCATCGAGGCCAGCTACGCGCGCAAGCTCAACGAGCTGCGGTACGCGATGGGGATCGAACAGAAGTACACCAAGGACCAGATTCTCGAGAAATATCTGAACATCGCGTACTTCGGGGCGAGCGCGTACGGCGTCGAGGCCGCCGCCAAGCGGTTCTTCGGCGTGCACGCGGCCGACCTGACGCTGGCGCAGGCCGCCACGCTGGCCGGCGCCGTGCAGGACCCGAACGCCACCGACCCCAACCTCGGCCCTGAGCACCGGGAGCGGCTGCTGCACCGCCGCGACGTGGTGCTGAACCGGATGGCGGAGCTGGGCAAGATCACCGCTGAGGAGGCGGCCGCGGCCAAGGCCACGAAGCTGGGCTACAAGGGCACGCGCCTGCCCGGCGGCTGCGAGGCCAGCAAATATCCGTACTTCTGCCTTTATGTCCGGCACGAGATTCTGAGCAACCCCGACTTCGGCCGTACCGCCAAGGCCCGGCTGGCCATGCTCAACCGGGGCGGGCTCACCATCAGGACCACGCTCGACCCGGTCGCGCAGGCCGCCGCCGAGCGCGCCATCAAGCGGTACGTGCACGCATCCGACCGGCCCGTGGCCGCCGAGGCGCTGGTCCAGCCGGGCAGCGGGGCGATCAGGGCGATGGCCGCCAGCCGGCGGTACGGCCCCGACGCCGGCAAGAACGAGATCTCGTACAACGTGGTCGCCGACACCGCGCACGGGGGCGGGGTCGGATTCCAGCCCGGCTCGACGATGAAGACGTTCACGCTGATCACGGCGCTCAAGGAGGGCATGAAGCTGGACGACGGGCTCGCCGCGGGGGCCGGCTACCGCGCGCCGGCGTACTCCACGTTCAAGAACTGCGCAGGCCAGAGCATCGGCGACCCCACCCATACCGTCACCAACGACGAGGGCTCGCCCGGCTGGAAGACGCTGCGCACCGGCACGTGGAGCTCCGTCAACACCTTCTTCATGGAGCTGGAGCAGCGAGTCGGGCTCTGCGACACCGTCAAGACCGCCAAGGCGCTCGGCATCCGGCGCGCGGACGGCAAGAAGCTGCGCGAGTACGAGACGTTCACCCTCGGCATCAACGAGACCGACCCGGTGACGGTGGCCGCCGCCTACGCGGCGATCGCCGCCCGCGGAACCTACTGCGCGCCGATGGCCATCACCCACATCACCGACAGGGACGGCTCGACCACCCGCTACCGCCCCAAGTGCCGCGAGGCACTCGAACCCGCCATCGCCGACGCCACCGCCGAGGTGCTGTCGGGCGTGTTCACCGAGGGGACCATGCGGGGCGCGGGCGGCATCGGCCGGCCCGCCGCCGGGAAGACCGGCACCACCGACGGGTACGCCTCGGCCTGGTTCGCCGGCTTCACCCCCGACCTGGCCGGAGCCGTCAGCCTGGGCGATCCGCGGGGGTCGCAGCAGTACAAGCTGACCGGGGTGACGATCGGCGGGCACTACTACGGCTCGGTGCAGGGGGCGAGCGTCCCCGGGCCGATCTGGCGGGAGACCATGATCCAGGCGCTGCGCAAGGTCCGGCCCACGCCGTTCACCCCGATCCTCACCAGCCGCTTCGAGGGCTGCACGACGGGCTGCCCCCCGAAGCAGCCGGAGAAGGACGAGGACGAGGGCGAGGGCGAGGAAGCGACGGGAGCCACCCCCACGCCCACGACCTCGCTCTCCCCCACCCCCACCACCGAACCGTAGGAACGGGGAAGCGTGGTCAGAACTCGTCGTGTCCTGTGACCTGGGTGACGGTGAAGACGTGGCGGGTGGCGGCGCAGATCGTCTCCAGGACGTGGACGGGCACGTCGTCCGTGGAGTAGCCGGTGCGCAGCACCTGGACGACCCACTCCCCCTCCGCCAGCTCCAGCGTCTCGCGCTCGAACGGGGTCGGCGGGCGGGCGACCAGCGTCTCCTCGGCGTGCCCGAACGCGTGGCCCAGCGCCACCAGCGCCGACTGCAGCGACGGGCGGACGAACCCGGGCTCGGCGATGCGGGTGCCGGCGAAGAGGTCGGCGCGGAAGAAGCTGGTGGCGATGCGTACGGGGACGCCGGAGGCGGTCAGCAGCTTGCGCCGCGCGATGACGCCGGTGCCCGGTGGCACGCGCAGGCAGGCGGCGACGTGGTCGGGGGCGGGCTCCTCGCCGACGTACAGCATGCGGCGGCCCGCCTCCAGCCCCTGGCGCTCGGCCTCGGCCAGGAACAGGGACTGCGACGCGCGTACGGCGGGCTCGGTCGGCAGCGCCCGGCGGACCAGTACCCGCTGCGCCCCGGCGTTCGTGCCCTCTGTGACTCCCATGTCAGCCTCCTCGACGTGCGCAGGCATCCTACGCGCCTCGCCACCGGCCCCGGTCAAGGGGAGATCGCCGGGCTGAGCATAGGATCGCGTACATGGCAACGTGCGAACATCTGTCACAGGCGGGCGACCCCGCCGCCAAGACGCCGGAGGGCTGCGAGGAGTGCCTGGCCCATCAGGGGCGGTGGGTGCACCTGCGGCGCTGTCTGGAGTGCGGCCACATCGGGTGCTGCGACTCGTCGCCGGCCAAGCATGCCACCGCGCACTTCCACGAGACCGGCCACGCCGTCGTGCAGTCGTACGAGCGGGGCGAGAACTGGCGCTGGTGCTTCGTCGACAGCCAGATGGGCTGACCCACCCCGGCACCGGACCTGGGCCCCGGGCGCGCGGACCTGACCACCGGGCACGCGGACCTGACCACCGGGCGCCCGGCCTCGGTCAGCGGTCGAGGATGGCCTCCTCGAAGTCGAGCTGCGCCATCACCTCGCGCAGCACCTCGTCGTCGAGGCGCCGCTCGTCGCGCATGCGGACGAAGACCTCCCGCTCGGCCTGCAACATCCGCCGCCGCAACCGCCGGTAGAGCGTGCTCGGCGTCTCGGCGCCGCCGGGCCCCGTGCCGCCGCCGAGGCGCTCCCAGGCGGTCAGCGAGCGCCGCCACGACTTCTCCCTGAGCTGGTCGATGACCTGTTTCTGGATCTCGTCCGGTTCGTGGCCCTGCTCGGCGACGAGCCGGTCGAGCTCGGCCAGGCCCGCCTCCAGCGCCGCCTGCTGGGCGGCCGCCTCGGCCAGCCGGTCCTCGTAGCGCTCCTGCTCGCTCGACACCCGCAGCCTCCTGATCAGCGCGGGGAACGTGGTGCCCTGGATGAGCAGCGTGCCGATCACGGTGGTGAACGTCAGGAACAGCAGCATCGCCCGGTCGCGCTCGGGCACGGTCTCGGGGATGGCGAACGCCGCCGCCAGCGAAACGACGCCGCGCATGCCCGCCCAGCTGAGGATCGCCGTCTGCTGCCCGGTCGGCCGCGCCTCTCCCCCGCGGATCATTGTGATCAGGTACGAGTATGCGAACATCCAGACGAACCGGACGGCGATCGTCACCCCCAGCACCGCCACCGCGTACCCCGCGACCTGCCACGGCTGATGACCGGCGATGCCCTCGATCACGGGCACGAGCTGCAGCCCGATCAGCGCGAACACCACGGACTCGAGGAAGAAGACGACGACCCGCCACACGGCGTCGGACACCAGCCGGGTGCCGAACCCGCGCAGATGCATGCGGTTGCCGAGATAGAGGCCCACGATCACCACGGAGATCACGCCGGAGGCGTGCACCGACTCAGCCCCGAGGTAGGCGGCGAACGGGACGAGCAGCATGACCGTGTTGTCGACGAGCGAGTCGCGGGTGCGTTCGAGCACCCACGCGCATCCGAACGCCAGCGCCAGCCCGATCGCCGCCCCGCCCACGGCGGCGAGCAGGAACTCGCCCAGCCCGTGCCAGAGGCTGATGGCGCCGCCGGTGGCCGCGCCGATGGCGACGCGGTAGAGCGTGAGCGCGGTGGCGTCGTTGAACAGGCTCTCGCCGACGAGGATGGTCAGCGGCCGGCGCGGCAGCCCAAGACGGCGGCCGACCGCGACGGCCGCCACCGCGTCGGGCGGCGCGACGATCGCGCCGAGCGCGAACGCCAGCGCGAGCGGCAGGGCGGGCAGCAGGAGGTGGACGAGCAGCCCGACCACGACCGTGGTGAACAGCACCAGCCCCACCGACAGCAGCCCGACCGACTTCCTGACGTCGCGCAGGCGCAGGTAGGAGCTGTCGAGGGCGGCGGAGTAGAGCAGCGGCGGCAGGAAGACGTAGAGCACGAGCTCGGGGTCGAGCGGCACTGCGGGCACCATCGGCGAGACCAGCAGGCCGGCCGCCACCAGCAGCAACGGGGCCGGCCAGCCCCGGCGCCGCGCGAACGCCGCCACGGCGACCGCGCCACCGGCCAGCAACAGCAGTTGCGGACCCATGCCGAACCCGAACCCCACCAGCGCCCCCTCTGCCACGTCACGGCCGTGTCAGCCGATCGTCTCGCGGTGAAGAGTACCCGGCGACGCGAGGGCGGCGGTCACCAGGCGGTCACCACTCCCTGCGGTCGCTTCTTTCGTGGTAATCGGGCTGGTCAGGGCGCAGGCGCTCGCCCGTGGAGAACATGGGGTCCCCGACGTACGGGCGGGTCAGCTCGGACTCGGACTGCGGGTACTGCTGCTGCTCCTGGCGGCCGAGCGCGAGCAGCGGATCGACCGGATTGGCCTGGCCGGCCGGCGGGTTCTGGTAGGAGCCGTAGTCGTCGGCGGCGGGCTGCGGCTGCCTGCGGCGGCCCGCTCCCGGGATGCCGTGCATGGGCGTGCCCAGGCCCGCGGTGCTGGGCTGGGTGCTGGGCTGGGTGCTGGGCTCCGGCACCGGCCGGTGCTGCTGGTGCTGCGGCTGCGGGCGCTGGGCCTGCTGCTGGTAGCCGTCGGCACGCCGGCCCGCGTAGGGGTCGGAGGGGTAGGCGTCGGCGGCGTACTGGTCGTGGCGGGGCTGCGCCGGCTGGTACGGGTCGGCGGCCTGCGAGGGGAAGCCCAGCGGGTCGGTGCTCAGCGGCGACGGGCGGCGCTGCTCGCCGGGGAACTGGTAGACGGGGTCCTGGTCGACGTACTGCGGGCCGGTGAAGGGCTCGGGCTGCCTGCCCTGCTGCTGGGCGTAGTGCGGGTCGCTGAGCGGGTCGCCGGTGTACTGCGGGCCGCTGTAGGGGTCGCCGGTGTACTTCGGCTGGGGGCCCGTCGACTCGACGTACTGCGGGCCCGTGAAGGGGTTGCGCTGGTCGACGTACTGCTCGCGGGGCGCGGTGGTCTCGCCGTACGCCTCGCGCTGGGCGCCCGCGTCACCGTACGAGGCGACGAGCTTGTCCTGGTGGGGCGGGTTGCCCCGGGCCACGAGCACGTCGTTGGGCGACAGCGCCGCCGTGGGACGGTCGTCCAGGGGCGACGGCTGGCCCTGAGGCTGCTGCGCCTGGGGCTCATGAGGCTGGGGCGGCCGATGGTACTGGCCGGTGCCGGGGATGACCTCGGTGCCCGGCTCGTGCGCCGGCACGGCGGGCTGCTCGCCGGTCGCCTCTGCGTACCCCTCGTCGAGGGTGTCGAGCAGCCGGCCGACATCCTCCATCGGCATGCGGAAGCTCGCTGTGCACATCTCCCCGCGCCACAGGCTGAGGACGAGCGTGCCCTCATGCCACGTGACACGCAGGCACCGCTCCTGACCTCGCGCATCGAAGAAGACTTCGCCGAACGACGGCAACGGGACAACTTCCGACATGGCAGACATACTGCTTTAACCAGCCTTTATTCGTCCACTCAACCCCGGAAAACCCTACCTAACCGGCCTTCCCATATACTCCCGGAACCCCTCTGGTCACATCCGGTGAAGTCCCCCACCCGCCAGTCGGCGTTCCGATCGCCCAGTGTGCCACGCAACCCGCCGGGAGTTTCCTGGAACGCCGGGATGCGTCTGGCCGATCACACCGCGTTCGGCGCGGCGACCCTGGAATGCGGGTAGCGTTTACTGCCGTGCCCGACTCCCATCTCCCGCCAGTGGACGAACTGCTCAGCATCGCGGTAAACGCTCTCGGAGGGAGCGAACGCCAGGGCCAGATCACCATGGTGCGGGCCGTGCAGAACGCCATCGACGCAGAAGAGCACCTGGCCGTCCAGGCGGGCACGGGCACGGGGAAGTCGCTGGCCTATCTGGTGCCGTCGATCCGCCACGCGATGGACGGCGACGCGCCCGTCGTGATCTCCACGGCCACCATCGCGCTGCAGCGCCAGCTCGTCGACCGCGACCTGCCCCGCCTGTCCGAGGCGCTGGGCAAGGAGCTGCCCCACGAGCCCACGTACGCGATACTCAAGGGCCGCCGCAACTACCTGTGCCGCTACAAGGCGAGCGCGGGCTGGCCCGAGGACGATGAGCAGGACCAGCTGTTCGACCCGCGCGAGGTGAGCGCGACGGGGCGCATGGTGCAGCGCATCCAGGAGTGGGCCGAGGAGACCGAGACCGGCGACCGCGACGAGCTGGTGCCGGGCGTCAGCGAGCAGGCGTGGCGGCAGTTCTCGGTCAGCGCGCAGGAGTGCCTGGGCGCGAGCCGCTGCCCGAGCGGCGCCGAGTGCTTCGCCGAGCTGGCCAGGGCCCGCGCGGGCGAGGTCGACGTCGTGGTGACCAACCACGCGCTGCTCGCCATCGACGCCATGGGCGAGCTGCCGGTGCTGCCCGAGCACCAGGTCGTCGTGGTCGACGAGGCGCACGAGCTGGTCGACAGGGTGACGTCCGTGGTGACGTCCGAGCTGTCGGAGGCGTCCGTCATGCTCGCCGTACGCCGGGTCGGCCGCCTCATCGACCAGCCCATCGCCGACCAGCTCATGGAGGCGGGCGAAGACCTCAAGGCGCTGCTGGCCGCCGCCCCGCCCGGCCGCATCGACGAGCTGCCGCAGGTGCTCGGGCTGACCCTGCAGCTCATCCGCGACTCCGCCTGGCGCTGCATCACCGCCCTGGGGCCGCGCAACGCCGACAAGGACGACCCCGACAAGGCGGGCCAGCGCAAGGCCGCGTTCACGGCGCTCGACGAGGTGCACGACACCGCCGTCCGCATGCTCGACGCCTACGGCCACGCCTCCGAGGCCGACAGGGCCGAGGTGGTCTGGCTCGACGGCGGCACCGACCGGCGCCCGCCCTCCCTGCGGGTGGCGCCGCTCAGCGTCAGCGGCATGCTGCGCGACAAGCTGTTCGGCGAGCGCACGGTCGTGCTCACCTCGGCCACGCTGGCGCTCGGCGGCACGTTCGACGCGCTGGCCGCGCAGTGGGGGCTCGGCGAGGCGGGCAAAGACTGGCAGGGCATCGACGTCGGCTCCCCCTTCGACCACCCCCGCTCCGGCATCCTCTACGTCGCCAAGCACCTTCCCCAGCCCGGCCGCGACGGGCTGCCGCAGCAATACCTCGACGAGATCGCCGAGCTGATCGAGGCGGCCGGTGGGCGCACGCTGGGGTTGTTCTCCTCCATGCGGGCGGCCAAGGCGGCGACCGAGGCGCTGCGCGACCGGCTCGACGTGCCGCTGCTCTGCCAGGGCGACGACTCGACGATGCTGCTGGTCAAGCAGTTCGCCGAGGACGAGCCGACCTGCCTGTTCGGCACGTTGTCGCTGTGGCAGGGGGTCGACGTGCCGGGGCCGTCGCTGCGGCTGGTCATCATCGACCGCGTCCCGTTCCCCCGGCCCGACGACCCGCTGACCTCCGCCCGCCAGCGCCACGTGGCGGCCAAGGGCGGCAACGGCTTCATGGCCGTCGCCGCCAACCACGCCGCCCTGCTGCTGGCCCAGGGCGTCGGCCGGCTGCTGCGCTCGCAGGACGACAAGGGCGTCATCGCGGTCCTCGATCCCCGCCTGGTGACGGCCCGCTACAGCGGCTTCCTGCTGGGCTCGCTGCCGCCGTTCTGGCGCACCACCGACCCGGCGGTCCCCCGCGCCGCCCTGAAGCGCCTCACCACCACCTGACCCCGAAGGCGTCCGGCCCCGCGATGGCGCGGGAGCCCGGGGCCGGGTTCGTTCCCAAGGGGCGAGGTCGGGTCAGGCCCAGGGAGCGAGGTCGGGGCGCTTCGCGGTGAGGCCGTCGCCGGAGGAGACGCCGCGCAGGCGGCGGGAGACCCACGGCACCAGGTGCTCCCGCATCCACTGGGCGTCCTCGCGACGCCGGGCGCGGGGATCGACCGTGCGAGCGGGCCACTCCTTGCGCCAGTCCTCGAACGGCACGCCCAGCACGTCGAGCACCCGGGCGGCCACCAGCCGGTGACCGTCCTCGTTCATGTGCAGCCGGTCGGCGCTCCAGGCCCGCCAGTCGCGCAGCCCCTGCATCGACCACTGGTCGACGAGCCGGCAGCCGTAGAGGTCGGCGATGGAGCGCAGGTGCAGGTAGTAGATGGCGAACTTGCCGCGCATCCGCCGCATGATGGGCGTGTCACGCGGATCGACCCCGGTGAACAGCAGCACGTCGGCCCCGCCGGAGCGCAGGTCGCGTACGGCCCGCGCGAGCGTCTTGGCCATGACGTCGGGATCGCTGCCCGGCCTGAGCAGGTCGTTGCCCCCGGCGCAGAAGCTGACCAGGTCGGGCGCCATCTCGACGGCCAGCGGCACCTGCTCGCCCACGACCTGGTCGAGCAGCTTGCCGCGCACGGCCAGGTTGGCGTAGCGGAAGGAGGGGTCGTCGGCGGCGAGCCGCTCGGCCACCCGGTCGGCCCAGCCACGGTAGTGCCCGTCCGGACCGGGATCGTTCAGTCCTTCTGTGAAGCTGTCGCCGAGCGCGACGAAGGACTTGTAGTGCCTCATGAGGTGGTGATCATCTCCGCGATAGCGTGCAGCGCAAGGACGTATGACTGTAGTCCGAAGCCGGCGATCGTGCCCGTCGCCACCCCGGCCACGACGGAGGTATGGCGAAACTCTTCCCTCGCCGCGGGATTGGAGATGTGGACCTCGACGAGCGGGGCGGTGCGCTGGGCGATGGCGTCCTTGAGCGCGTAGGAGTAATGGGTGAAGGCGGCGGGGTTGAGCACGACGGGGATGCGGCCGTCGCACGCCTCGTGGATCCAGCCGATCATCTCGGCCTCGTCGTCGGTCTGGCGCACCTCGACGTGGTGGCCGAGCTTGCGGCCGGTGTCGCGGCAGAGGGCGGCGAGGTCGTCCAGGGTGTCGGCGCCGTAGACGTCGGGCTCGCGGACGCCGAGCCGGCCCAGGTTGGGGCCGTTGAGGACGAGGATCATGCGGAGATCTCCTTGTAGGCGGCTTCGAGCAGCTCTTCCGCCGGATCTTCGAGGCGGCCCGGCCTGGCGAGGTCGTCGAGCACGACGAACCGCTGCTTGGCGCCGCGGTTCTTCTTGTCGAGCCGCATGTGGTCGCGCAGCCGCGGCCAGGCGTCGGCACGGTGGGTGGTCGGCAGGCCCACGGAGGTGAGGATGGCGCGGGTGCGGGCGACGACGTCGGCGCGGCCGGACAGCCTGGACAGCTCGGCGGCGTAGACCATGCCGACGGCGACCGCCTCGCCGTGGCGGATCGTGTAGTGCTCGTCGCGCTCGATGGCGTGGGCGAGCGTGTGGCCGTAGTTGAGGATCTCGCGCAGGCTGGCCTCGCGCAGGTCGGCGCCCACGACGTCGGCCTTGACCCGGATCTTGCGCTCGATCAGCTCGCGGGTGTGGGGGCCGTCGGGACGGGTGGCGGCCTCGGGGTCGGACTCGACCAGCCGCAGGATCTCGGGGTCGGCGATGAAGCCGCCCTTGATGATCTCGGCCAGGCCCGCGACGTAGTCCGCCTTGGGCAGCCCGGCCAGCGTGGACAGCTCGCACAGCACGCCGGCGGGCGGCAGGAAGGTGCCGACGAGGTTCTTCCCCTCGGCGGTGTCGATGCCGTTCTTGCCGCCGACGGCGGCGTCGACCATGGCGAGCAGCGTGGTGGGCACGAGCACGACCTGGACGCCGCGCAGCCACGTGGCCGCCACGAACCCGGCGAGGTCGGTGGTCGCGCCGCCGCCCACGCCCACCACGGCATCGGAGCGGGTCACGCCGTGGCGGCCCAGCTCGGACCAGAGCCGCGCGGCCACCTCGACCGTCTTGCACTGCTCGCCGTCGGGCACGGTCAGCTCGGCGACCTCGTAGCCGGCCGCCGCCAGCGCCTCGCGGACGGGCCTGGTGATCTCGGGCAGCGTCTCGGGGGCGATGACCGCGACCGTGCGCACGCCGGGCTTGAGCAGCGTGGCCAGCTCGGCGAGCACGCCGGTGCCGACCACGACGTCATAGGGGCTGTCGCCGCGTACGTGGATCCTGGTGGCGCTCACCCGGGCAGGCCCTTCACGATCTCGTCGGCCAGCTCTTCCGGCTCGCGCTTGTCGGTCACCACGGTCATCACGGCCAGCCGCTCGTAGATGGGCCGCCGCTCCTCCATCAGCGCCTTGAGGCGGCTGCGCGGGTTGAGCACCAGCAGCGGGCGGGCGCTCGCCAGGCCGACCCGCTGGACCGCGTCGGCCAGCCCGACCTGGAGGTAGACCACGGGCTGGCCGTCGAGCAGGGCCTGCGTCTCCTCGTGCAGCACGGCGCCGCCGCCGAGCGACAGGACGCCGTCGTGCTCGGCGAGGGCGCGGCGCACGGCCTCGTGTTCGAGCTCACGGAAGCGCTCCTCGCCGTCCTCGACGAAGATGTCGGAGACGGGCTTGCCCGCCACCGCCTCGACGTCGGAGTCGGTGTCGCGGAACCCGACGCCGAGCCGCTCGGCGAGCAGCCGCCCTAGCGTGGTCTTGCCGGACCCGGGCGGCCCAATGAGCACGGCCTTGGCTGTCATTTGATCACCATGGAAGAGAGGTAGCCGGACAGGTTGCGGGCGACTTCCTCGACCGAGTCGCCGCCGAACTTCTCGATCGCCGCGTCGGCCAGCACCAGCGCGACCATCGCCTCGGCCACGATGCCGGCCGCGGGCACGGCGCACACGTCGGAGCGCTCGTGGTGGGCCTTGGCCGCCTCGCCGGTCTTGACGTCGATCGTGGCCAGCGCCCGCGGCACCGTGGAGATGGGTTTCATGGCGGCGCTGACCCGCAGGATCTCGCCGTTGGTCATGCCGCCCTCGACGCCGCCCGCCCGGTTGGTGATGCGGCGCACGCCGTCCTCGTCGGTGTACTCGATCTCGTCGTGGGCGCGGGAGCCCGGCCTGCGGGCGGTCTCGAAGCCGTCGCCGACCGCGACACCCTTGATCGCCTGGATGCCCATGAGCGCGCCCGCCAGCCGGGAGTCGAGCCTGCGGTCCCAGTGGGTGTAGCTGCCGAGGCCGGGCGGCAGGCCGTAGGCGAGGACCTCGACGACGCCGCCGAGCGTGTCGCCCTCCTTGTGTGCCTTGTCGATGACGGCGACCATCGCGGCGCTGCCCTCGGGGTCGGCGCACCTGACCGGGTCGTCGTCGATCCTGGCGAGGTCGCCGGGGCCCGGCAGCGCCTCGGCCGGGGTGCGGGCGCCGCCGATCTCGGTGACGTGGCTGACGATGTCGACGCCGAGCGCCTGCTTGAGGAAGCGCCGTGCGACCTCGCCCAGCGCGACGCGGGCCGCGGTCTCGCGGGCGCTGGCCCTGTCGAGGACGTTGCGGGCGTCGTCGAAGCCGTATTTCTGCATGCCGGCCAGGTCGGCATGACCGGGGCGGGGGCGGGACCTCGGCGCGTTGCGCCCCAGCCCCTCGAGCTCGGCCGGGTCGACCGGGTCGGCCGCCATGACCTTCTCCCACTTCGGCCACTCGGTGTTGCCGACGCGGATGGCGACCGGGCTGCCCATGGTGCGCCCGTGGCGTACGCCGCCGACGATCGTCACCTGGTCCTGCTCGAACTTCATCCGCGCGCCGCGGCCATAACCGAGCCTGCGGCGGCGCAGGGCCTCGTCGATGGCGGCCGTGGTCACCTCGACCCCGGCCGGCAGGCCCTCGAGGATGGCGACGAGTTCGGGGCCGTGGGACTCTCCGGCGGTCAACCAGCGCAACATGCGTACAAGTCTTCCACGTGCCGCCGAGTGGGCTGTCCCTCCGCTCACCCAGCGAGACAGAGTGTCGTGAACGCGCCGAGCAGCATGAAGGGGCCGAACGGGAACTGGGTGTGCCTCGTGCCGCGCCCGGTCAGCAGCAGGACGAGGGCGTACAGGGCGCCGAGCACCTGCCCGGCGAGCGCGGCGGCGGCGACCGCCTCCCAGCCCAATGTGCCGCACGCCATGCCGATGAGCCCGGCCAGCTTCACGTCCCCGAACCCCATCGCATCCGGCCTGACCAGCCACAACACGCCGTAGACCGCGATGAGCGCCGCCCCTCCTGCCAGCGCGCCCGCCAGCTCGCCGGTCGGCAGGAGCGCGAGCGCCATGATCGGGTACGCGGGCAGCGTAATGGCGTCGGGCAACGTGCAGGTCCGCCAGTCGATCACCGCCAGCGCGGTGCCGATGACGGCGAAACACGCGTACGGCGGCCCCGCCCGCCACGCCAGCACGACCACCACGGCGGCACAGGTCAGCTCGACCGCCCCCGGGGCCGGCGCCCACGTCGGCCCCTCGTCGTAGGACCCCGCGAGCGCTCTGATGCGAGCCCCACAGACCAGCCCCACCACCGCCATGATCCCGACCATGCCGCAGAACCTAACCCGCTCCTCCGCGCCAGGAGGGCCGATACGCACAACCGGCATGACGCCGACGCGCGGGGCGAGAGGCGGCCGACGCGGGGGCGCGGCATCCCGCGAACGCCCGGCGCGACGCGCCGGGCGGTCAGGACCCATGCGCGGGCGATGCGCGAGGGCGGTCAGGACCCATGCGCGGGCACGGCGTCAGCGCAACTCGCGGAGGCTGCTTGGGGTGCTCAGCTGGGCTTTCTGGAGAACCAGCGGCGTTTGGGCTTGGGCTGGGCGGGGGTCACCTTGGCGACCGTCACGCCGGTCAGTCGGCCCACCGTGCCGGATTCGACGGCGGCCAGGGCGGCCAGCACGTCGCCCTCGATCACGAACTGCACCGGGCCCGCCACGTCCACCACGACCGCAGCCGCCTGCTCCTGGACGGCGGCCCCGCACACCTGGAGCGTGGTGGCCTGGATCGGGCGGGCGTCGGGGCGCCACCGCGCCAGCGACTCCGTGCCGGTGAACGCGAGCACCGCCTGCCTGCCGTCCTGGCCGACGAGCTTGGGCAGCGCCATCTCGCTCTCCTTCTCCTGCCGCAGCCCGTGGGCGCCGACCTCGGTCTCGGTCAGCAGGGCGACCACCGGCACCAGCAGGCGTGCCGCGCCGAGCGCGTTGAGCACCTCGGCGGGGCCTGCCGTGCCCGCCTCGTAGGCGGCCAGGGCGGCGGCCACGGCCGGGGCGGCGGAGCCGTCGTCTTGCGGATCGAGTGGCTGCGGGATGTTCGGCACAAAGCCCGAGCCTATCCGCCACCCACCCCGCCCCCGCCCGACCACTGCACCCAGCCCGTCCGAACGCACCGAGCCCGTCCGAACGCACCGAGCCCGTCCGAACGCACCGGGCCATCCGGAGATCCGGCCGCGCCGAAGCACGTGGCGGGGCCGGAGACCGGTCTGAGGCGCTAGCCGAGGTCGGCGATGGCGGCGACTGGGCCGCCGCCCGACGGGCCCTGGTGGACGGCTGCCACCGAGACGAAGACGGCCGGGTCGCCGGTCACCGAGGCGGCTACGCCGCCGACTGCGGCCTTGATCTGGCGGTGCCAGTGGACGTCGGAGTCGTCCAGCATGATGTTGCGGCGGCCACGGACGCGGCCCGATGGGTCGGCTTCGCATTTCATGAAGACGTTGACCAGTCGCCCCCCGAGGTCCGACGGGTGGGGGCGGTCGGGGAGCGGGATGCCGGCGTCTTTGACGGCCTCCCAGATGCCGTCGGCGTCGAGCGCGTCCTTCATGACGCTGTGGCCGATGCGGTAGCGCCCGCCGATCCCGCGTACGTTGCCGACCAGCACGATCTGGGCCCGGTCCAGCTCGACGCCGGACGAGCAGGAGGCCACCGACGAGTACAGGGACAGGTCCTTGTGGATCTGGTCGGCGCTCGGCATCTCGATCTCGCCGAGCGCGACCGCGATGCCGAGCGCGGTGGTGGAGTTGGACAGGTCCATCGAGGGCCCGGTCTCCTCGATGGCGGTGTCCTGGCCGCGGCTCTTGGCGTCGGTGATGGTCGCGAGCGTGAGGAGCGGCGTCTTGGTCTGGACGTAGTGCACGTCGCGCGGGTCGTCGATGCCGGCGATCTTCATGGCCTCGCGTACGCCGGCCGCGACCTTCTCCACCATGGCCGGCCGCCCGATGTCCTCGGGCAGGATGACCTCGCTCATCGCGACGCCGACCGACAGCCGCGGCTCGTCGGACGGCGGCGCGTCGGCCGTGGTGGCGAAGATGGTGGCGTGGGGGCTGAGGATGCCGTCGGTGCCGCCGGACCACACGAGCGGCACGCTCTCCGGCGACGGATGCCCGTTCCCGGCGAGCACCTCGCGGAAGGCGCGGTCGGCGAGGATGCGGGTGTAATCGTTGACGCCGCCGTTGCCCTCGGTCTTGCCGATGACGGCCAGCACCCGTTCGGCCTCGATCACCCCGTCGGCGATGAGACGTGACAGGCCGGAGGCGTCGGTGACGCTCTCGATCGGCACCTTGCGCACTTCGATCGGGTCCGGCATGCGTTGCCCTCCTCTGCCCAGGTTTCCGCTGACGCTACCGAGCCGGCCAGCGGGGTTCATGGTCAATGTCTGCCCACGTGGACCGGCGGTGATGTCAACGTGTGGCGGCGGTAGGGTCCCGGATGTGATTCGGGACGCGCACGTCAACGGCATCAGGCTCCGCTACAGGGAGGAGGGCGGCCCTGATGACCGGCCGCTCGTGCTGCTGCACGGCCGCACCGCCGACCACAACGACTGGAACGGCATCACCCAGCACTTCGTTCGGAGGGGCCGCCACGTCCTCGTACCGGATCTGCGGGGGCACGGCGAAAGCGAGCACCCGGGCGCGTACGCCCTGCACGAGATGGCCGACGACGTCGCCGCGCTGCTCGACCACCTGAGGACCGGGCCCGTGGAGCTGATCGGGCACTCGCTGGGCGCGCTGGTGGCGACACGGGTGACGATCGCGCGGCCGGACCTGGTGTCGCGGCTGGTGCTGGAGGACCCGCCGCAGGCGTACGCGATCACCGGGCGGCCGCCGATCGTGGAGGACGGCCCCGCGAGCTTCGACTGGCGGATGATGCACCAGACGGAAGCCCAGCTCATCGACCCCGACCCGGCCTGGGTGGCGGGGCTCGGGACGATCGGGACGCCGGCGCTGGTGCTGTCGGGCGGGACGGCCAGCCAGCTCGACGCGGCGGACGTCGCGCGACGCATCCCCGGAGCGCGGCTGGTGACGGTCGAGGCGGGGCACCTGATCCACGTGACGGCGCGCCAGGAGTTCCTGCGGGTGGTGGACGCGTTCCTCGACGAAGCCCCTCGGTAAAAGCGGGCTTCATGGGGCAAACGTGACCTTACTGTCATAAAGATCCGCCATCCTAGGATGGGTGCGCACCCGGCTCAGCGATCTCGTCAAGGAACGGCTGGGCAGCTTCGGCCTCACGGCCCCCTCCATCGCGCAGTGCGCGGTCGGCTCGGCCCTCGCCTGGATCATCGCCATCGAGCTGCTCGGCCACCCCCGTCCCTTCTTCGCCCCCATCTCCGTGCTGATCTGCGTCGGCGTCGGCCTCGGCCAGCGCCTGCGCCGGCTGGTCGAGCTGGTCGTCGGGGTCAGCCTCGGCGTCGGCGTGGGCGACCTGCTGGTGTCCTGGATCGGCTCGGGCGCCTGGCAGCTCGCGCTCATCGTGGCGCTGGCGATGACCGTGGCGGTGCTGCTCAACAGCGGGGCGCTGTTCGTCGCGCAGGCCGGCTCGTCGGCGGTGCTGGTGGCCACGCTGGTGCCGGGCGAGGACGTGGGCGGCCTCGACCGGATGGCCGACGCGCTCACCGGCGGCATCGTGGGCATCGTGGCGGTGGCGTTGCTGCCCGCGAGCCCGTTCTCGATCGCGGCGAAACACCTGTCGGGGGTGCTCGACGCGCTGTCCACGGTGATGGAGCGCGCCGCGGAGGCCATCGAGAAGCGTGACGTGGAGCTGGCGGCCGAGGCGCTGGAGGAGGCGCGTGAGACGCAGGCCGCGGTGGAGGAGTTCGGGGCCGCGCTGGAGACCAGCAAGGAGATCACCATGATCTCCCCGCTGCACTGGCACCGCCGCGCCCGCCTGGCCCGCTACGAGACCGCGGCCGTGCCGGTCGACCTCGCGCTGCGTAACGTCCGGGTGCTGGTCAGGCGTACGCTGGCGTCGCTCGGCGAGGCGAGCCCGCCCCCTGCGGCGCTGGCCGAGGCGATGCGCGAGGTGTCGGAGGCGGCGCTGCTGCTGCAGCTGGAGCTGGGCGCGGGCCGGGACCCGACGCTGGCCCGCCAGGCGCTCCTCGCGGTGGCCGCCAGGGAGCGCCCGCACGGCCTGGGCTTCTCCGCGCACGTCATCATCGCCCAGCTGCGCTCGGTGGTGGTGGACCTGCTGCAGGCCACGGGCATGGAGCACGAGGAGGCCACGGCGGCGCTGACCCCGCTGGACGGCGAGCCGTCGCCCCGCCCCTAGCGGAGCCTGGGTGTGGCGCTCCCAGGAGGATCCCGCCTCTCGTGCGGACCGCCGCATCCCGGCAGACTCCCTGGTCAGGGGGCGGGAGGTCCGTCTCCGCTGATCGAGGGAGTGCGTACATGATCGGCAGAGTGCTGCTCACGCTGGGCGTCATGGCCGCGATGGCGGCCTGCGCCGACGCGGGAACGCGCGGCAAGTCGAACGCGACGGCCCCGCAGCTCCCGGCGCACCCGCACGTCGGCATGTGGGTGACCGCCGACGGTCGGATCCGCCAGGAGCTGCGGGCCGACGGCCGGTACGAGGAGGAGCGCGACGGCCGCCCCAAGGCCTACACCGGCAGGTACACCGTCACGGGCGACCACATCGACTATTTCGACGACCTGGGCTTCACCGCGACGGGCGACGTGCGCGACGGCGTGCTCTACCACGAGCACCTGGTGCTCTATCGGGAGTGGTGACCCGCTCAGGCGGACAGCCGCTTGAGCCTGGCCACCGCCTCGTCGATCACCTCTTCCTTCTTGCAGAAGGCGAAGCGCACGAAGTGGCGGCCGCGCTCGGGGTGGTCGTAGAAGACCTGGGTGGGGATGGCGACCACGCCGGCCAGCTCGGGCAGGCGCCGGGTCAGCTCGAGCCCGTCGGTGAAGCCCAGCGGCCTGATGTCGGTCTGGACGAAGTAGGTGCCGGCCGGCCGCAGCACGGAGAACCCGGCCGCCGACAGCCCCTCCATGAGCCGGTCGCGCTTGTCCTGGAGGCCGGAGGCGAGCGCCGAGACCCAGTCCATCTCGTGCCGCAGGCCGTAGGCGACCGCGAGCTGCCACGGCGCGCTCGCCGTGAACGTGAGGAACTGCTTGACCGTCGAGACCGCCCTGACCAGGGCGGGCGGCGCGCAGACCCAGCCGGTCTTCCAGCCGGTGACCGAGAACGTCTTGCCCGCCGAGGAGATCATCACCGTGCGCTCGCGCATGCCGGGCAGCGTCGCCATGGGGATGTGCCCGACCCCGTCGAACGTGAGGTGCTCGTACACCTCGTCGGTGATGGCGACGAGGTCGTGCTCCTGGCACAGCTCGGCGATGGCGGTCAGCTCGGCGCGGGTGAAGACGGTGCCGGTGGGGTTGTGCGGGGAGTTGACCAGGATCGCGCGGGTGCGCGGCGTGACGGCGGCGCGCAGCTCGTCGGGGTCGAAGGTGAAGCGGCCCTCGGCCGGGCGCAGGGTGACGGCCACCAGCTTGGCCTGGGCCAGGGCGATCGAGGCGGCGTAGGAGTCGTAGTAGGGCTCGAAAGCGATGACCTCGTCACCCGGCTCGCAGAGCGCGAGCACGCTCGCCGCGACCGCCTCCGTGGCGCCCACCGTGACCAGGATCTCGCTGACCGGGTCGTACGCGAGCCCGTAGTGGGCCGCCCGGTGCTCGCTGACCGCCTGCCGCAGCTCCAGCACGCCGGGCCCGGGCGGGTATTGGTTGGCGCCCGCCCCGATCGCCTGCACCGCCCTGTCGAGCATCGCCGCTGGGCCGTCGGTGTCGGGGAAGCCCTGCCCGAGGTTGATCGATCCGGTCTGGACGGCGAGCGCGCTCATCTCCGCGAAAATCGTCGTGCCGAAGGCGCGCATCCTGGCAACAAGTGGTTCGGTCACGGCTCCACACTATTAGTCTCGTGCCGTGTTCATTCGGGTCGTGCTCGCCCTCGCCCTGTCCGCGCCGCCCGTCGTGACACCGGACCGAGCCGATCCCGGGCCCTGCCGGGTCC
Source organism: Nonomuraea sp. NPDC004580 (assembly GCF_040609855.1). Classification (NCBI taxonomy): domain Bacteria; kingdom Bacillati; phylum Actinomycetota; class Actinomycetes; order Streptosporangiales; family Streptosporangiaceae; genus Nonomuraea; species Nonomuraea sp. NPDC004580. The sequence goes on from NZ_JBEXLH010000035.1 coordinate 73,727, forward strand.
CCGTGCCCGCCGGCACGGCCTGCGGCTTCCTGGAGGTGCCCGAGCGCAGAGACTCCCCCGGCCGCACGATCCAGGTCGCGTACGCGGTGCGCCACTCGCTCGCCCCCGACCGGCGGCCCGACCCCGTGGTGTTCATGGGCGGCGCGTCGGCGATCCCGCTCATGGAAGAGCTGGCCGGGATGTTCCCCGAGCGTGACGTGGTGGCGGTCGACCAGCGCGGCGGCGGGGCGTCGCGGCCCGCCGTGGCCTGCCCCGAGACGGCGCAGGCGCTGCTCGGGCGGTTGCGCGTGCCGCCGTCCGACGTGGGCGCCGCCGCCGTACGCTGCCGCGACCGGCTCGCCGCCCAGGGCGTCGACCTGCGGGGCTACCGGACGGGCGAGATCGTGGCCGACGTGGTGGCGCTGCGCGGCCTGCTCGGGTACGACGCATGGAACCTCGTCGGCGCCGGCCACGCCGCGCGCGTGATGGCGGCGGTGGCCGCGGCCGACCCCGCGGGGACGCGCTCCGTGGTGCTGGAGCCCCCGCCGGAGGCCCCCGGGGTCGTGCCGGCCCGGCCGGGGGACGCGTACGAGAGGGCGGTCGCCCGGCTGAACGCGCGGCCCGCCTCGGTGACGGCGCTCGACCCGCTGCTCGGCAGGGAGTTCGCGGCCCGGGTGAGCGGTTACGACCTGACCGCGCTGCTCGGCGCGGCGCCGCGCGACGCGGGCACGCCCGCGCTGATGAACGCCCTGGCCGAAGGGCGCGACGAGCTGCTGCGCCCGCTCGTGGAGCGGCTGGGCGAGGAGCTGGCGGGGCGCGCGTCGGGGCCGTACCACGCCGTACGCTGCCAGGACGCGCCTCCCCCTGCCGGGTCACCGCTCTTCACGGTCAGCGGCGACAAGGCGGTGTGCGACGCTTGGAACCTGCCCAGGGCTCCGGAGCCCGTCACCCTGGCGAGCACCGCGCCCCGGGCGCCCGTCCACGTCCTGCCCGCCGCCTTCCCCGGGGACACCTGCGCCCGGCGCGCGGCCGCCGCGTTCGTCGCGGGCCTCAGGCCGGCCGGTCCCTGCCCCGAAGCGCGGCCTGTCGAGCTGCACGTGACGGCGGCCCCGTACGCGATCGCGCGCACCCCCTGGCTGGCCGCGCCGTTCGGGATCTTCGCGCTGGCCTGCCTGATCCAGCTCGTCACGGCCGCGCTCAAGGGCCGGGCGCTGCCCGCGTACGGCGGCCTGGCGGGGGTGGCGTTCGCGGGCCTGACCGGCCAGTCCGTCTACGAACTCGCCAAGGAGCACGGCGGCGCGCTGACCGTCGGCGTGCCCGCGATCACCGAGTGGTACGCGTGGCTCGCGGTCGTCTCCGCCGCGCTCACCGTGGCGGCGTTTTTGCACAACCGCGAGTGGCCGCAGACGACCGCGGCCGCCATCTCGGGCGTATTCCTCATATGGTGGTTCACCTGGTTCCTGTGACGCGCATCCGTGAGCTCGACGCCCTACGCGGCTTCGCGGTGGGCGGCATCATGCTGGTCAACACGTGGCAGCACACCGACAAGCAGGTGCGCGTCCCGCTCGACTGGACGATCGAGACGCTGTTCCAGAGCCGCTTCTACCCGATCTTCTCGATGCTGTTCGGCATCAGCTTCCTGCTGTTCCTGCGCGGCAACAGCCGGTGGGCGCTGCTCAGCCGGTTGTTCTGGCTGTTCTGCCTCGGCAAGGTGCAGCACGCCTTCTACGAGGGCGAGGTGCTGACCGACTACGCCTTCTTCGGGGCGCTGGTGCTGCTGCCCGCCTCGTTCCTGCCGGGCGGGCTGCCGGTGCTGCTGCTCGGCCTGGTCGTCACGGTCTGGGGGCTGATGGTGGGCGGCGGGGTGCTGCTGATCCCCGGGTTGTTCCTGCTCGGCATGGCGGTGTGGCGGTTGCGGCCGCCGCGCGAGCTGCTGCTGCCGGGGTTCGCGGTCACGGCGCTGGCGACGGCGCTGCTGACGGCGGCCGGGCGGATGACCGGCGACGGCCTGGTCTACAACCTGGCGGCGGTGACGGGGGCGGCGGCGTACTCGCTGGGCCTGCTGCTCGTGTTGCGCCCGCGCCTGTCGGCGGCGCTGGAGCCGCTCGGGAAGATGGCGCTGACCAACTACGTCACCGGCACCGTCGTGATCGTGCTGGCCCTGCCGCTGCTGAAGGCCGACCCCACCCGCTGGTCGGTGCTCGCGCTGACGGCGGTGACGCTGGTCGTGCAGGTGCTGGTCAGCCGGTGGTGGCTGGACCGATACCGGTACGGTCCGCTGGAGTGGGTCTGGCGGTGCCTGACCTTCTTCCGTCCGGTGCCCAACCGGCTAGAGTCGAATCGTGACCACCATCGCCCTCTGCCAGATCCCGGTCTCCCCTGACCCGTCCACCAATCTCAAGAGGGCCAGGGAGGCGCTGGCCGCCGCCGAAGGCGCCGACCTGGCGATCTTCCCCGAGGCCACGCTCACCCGCTACGGCCGGCGCGTCACGAGTCTCGCCGAGCCGCTCGACGGTCCCTTCGTGACGGGCCTCGCCGAGTCGGCGCGCGCCCACGGGCTGGCGGTGATCGCCGGCACGTTCGAGACCGGCGGCGACCGCGTCCGCAACACGGCCGTGGCCATCGACGCGCAGGGCGCGATCACGGCGGCGTACCGGAAGATCCACCTGTTCGACTCGTTCGGCGCGAAGGAGTCCGATCTCGTCGAGCCGGGCGCCGAGCCGGTCGTGACCGAGCTGGCCGGGCTCAAGGTGGGGCTCATCACCTGCTACGACGTGCGCTTCCCCGAGCTGGCCAGGGCCCTGGTCGACAAGGGCGCCGAGATGTTCGCGGTGATCGCCGCCTGGGGGTCCGGGCCGCTCAAGGAGGACCACTGGATCACCCTGGTCAGGGCCCGCGCGCTGGAGAACACGATGTGGACCGCCGCCGTCGGCCAGGCGCCCAACCCGGCCGAGTCGTCCGACGGCTACGGCGTGGGCCGCAGCATGCTGGTCGACCCGCTCGGCGTGGTGCGCGCCGACCTCGGCACCGGCCCTGGCACCCGCGTGGTCGAGATCGACCACGAGTGGACCGCGACCGCCCGCGCCACCCTCCCTTGCCTCGAACATCGCGTTCTGTAACCGGGGAGTGGTCCATCCGGGGGTCAAGCGATCGTAAAGTAGACCCGTGAGCGGAACGCAGATGCAGAAGGTCGTCCCGCCGCGTCTGCTCGTGCCATACCTGTCGGGCAAGCGCACGGTCATATCGGGCTACGTCTACCGGGTGCAGGACTGCGTCCGGCTGACCACTCCCGAGGCGCTCTACTACGGGCTCGACCTGTCCTTCGACGGCTCGGAGCTGTTCGCCGAGGTGCCGGAGCTCTATGTCATGCGCTGGCACGCGCGCGACGTCGACACCTACGCGGTGCCCTACGGGCCCCACATGGGCGGTGACTGGAGCGACGCGCCACCGTTCGCGGGCAACGGGTTCACCACGTCGTCCGAGCACGTCGTGCCCCAGTTCCACACCGTCCCGATGCCGATCCCGGCCGGGGCGCAGATCGTCCACGTGACCGTCGATGGCGAGCGGCCCTTCGCCGACTACGACGGGCTGACCTGGCGGCCCGCCGCATGAGCGACGAGATCACGCCCATCGCCTCGGGCTTCGTGGCCCGCTACGGCGAGCACACGCTGCCCGCCGCGCTCGGCCCCGACAGCGACCAGGTGGTGCTGTTCAGCGAGACCGAGCTGGAGGGCTTCGAACCCGCGTCCGGCTACTGGCGGCGGGTGGTGCCGCGCTCGAAGGTGGAGTGGCTGGTGCTGATCCGCACCGTCGGCGCGTTCGGCGGCGAGCCGTGCATCGTGCTCGACGAGGACGACGACGGCCTGCACATCGCCTACACCGGCCACAGCGGGATGAAGGCCGAGGCGCTGGGCTACTGGATGGTCGATCACGGCGCCTACGAGGTCGTGGTGCCGCGCGAGGAGGTCTTCTCCCTCCGCGTCGAGCGCATCCCGGTGCCCTGACGCCGGGAGGTCAGCGCGGGGTCAGCGGAGGTTGCGGTAGCGGGCGTGGCGGGCGGCCAGCCGCTCCTCCGGGCTCAGCCGCAGCAGATTGGCGATCTCGTGTTCCAGCGCCCGCCCCACCCGCTCACAGAACTGGCGCGGCTCGTACGCGGCGTCGGGCAGCTCGGGCACGACCCGGTCCACGATGCCGTCGCCACGCAGGTCGGTGGCGCGGATGCGCTGCGCCTGGGCGATCTCGGGGGCGAAGTCGACCGAGCGGTAGAGAATGGCGGAGGCGCCCTCGGGCGGCAGCGGCGACAACCACGCGTGCTGCGCGCACAGCACCCGGTCGGCGGGCAGCAGCGCCAGCGCGGCCCCTCCGGCGCCCTCGCCGAGCAGCAGGCAGACCGTGGGCGCGTCGATCATGACCAGCTCGGCCAGGCAGCGCGCGATCTCGGCGGCCAGCCCGCCCTCCTCGGCCGCCTTCGACAGGTCGGCGCCCGCGGTGTCGATCACGGTGATGAGCGGCAGGCCCAGCTCGGCGGCCAGCCGCATGCCGCGCCTGGCCACCCGCAGCCCGGCCGGGCCGAGCGGCGAGGTGGTGCGCTGGAAGCGGCGGTCCTGGCCGAGCACCACGGCCGGCGCGGTGCCGAACCTGGCCAGCGCGAGCAGCAGCCCCGGCTCGTTCTCACCCTCGCCGGTGCCGCTGAGCGGGGTGACGTCGGTGGCGGCGAGCTTGAGCAGCGCGCGTACGCCTGGACGGTCGTCACGCCGTGACCTGGTGATGGCCTCCCACGCCTCGACGGGCCGGAGGTCCTCCTCGGGCGGCTCGCCCGCGACCACGCCGGTACGGTCGTCGGCCAGCACCGACAGGGCCCTGATCGCCACCTCCCGCGCCTCCTCCGCCGAGACGACGGCATCGAGCAGGCCCTTGCGGTGGAGGTTCTCGGCGACCTGCACCCCTTCGGGGAAAGGGTAGCCGTGCAGCGACTCGAACACCCGCGGCCCGAGGAACCCGATCAGCGCCCCTGGCTCGGCCGCCGTGACGTGCCCGAGCGACCCCCACGAAGCGAACACCCCGCCGGTCGTCGGATGCCGCAGGTAGACGACGTACGGCAGGCCGACCGCGCGGTGCGCCTGGATCGCCGCGGTGATCTTCACCATCTGCACGAACGCCAGCGCGCCCTCCTGCATGCGGGTGCCGCCGGAGGCGGGCGCGGCCAGCAGCGGCAGCCGCTCGCGGGTGGCGCGCTCGATGGCGGCCACGAAACGCTCGGCGGCGGCCACCCCGATCGAGCCCGCCATGAACGAGAACTCGCACGCCGCGACCGCCACCCTGCGGCCGTCGAGCAGCCCTTCGCCGGTGATCACGGCCTCGTCGTAGCCGGACTTGACCCGGGCCGCGGCCAGCTCGTCGGCGTAGGAGGAGCCTGGCTCGGCCGGATCGGCGGGCGGCGCATCCCATGACTTCCACGACCCCCGGTCGAGGACCGTGTCAATCAGCGTGCGCGCGTCCGGTCGGCTCACTATCGCTCCCTAGATGTCTGCCAACGATGCAATGGTGACGCACGAGCGCCCCAGCCGGTGCCGCAGAACGCCGCTCATCGTTCGCGTTCCTCGAGCCAGGCCAGCACGGCGGGGCCGTCCTGGCCGAGCGCGGGCGGTGCGGTGTGCGTCATCGGGGGCTCGCCGTCGAAGCGCAGCGGCGGCCCCGGCAGCTCGATGGGGCCGAGCACCGGGTGATCGACCTGGACGACCAGGCCCTGCGAACGGGTCTGCTCCCACGTGTAGACCTCGTCGAGCGTCCTGATCGCGCCCGCGGGCACGCCGGCCGCGCTCAGCTCGGCCAGCCAGTGGGCGCGGCCGTGAGCGGACAGCGCCTTCTCCATGTCGGCGATCAGCTCGTCGCGGTGCAGGAACCTGTCGCGGTTGGTGGCGTAGCGTGGCTGCTCGGCGTCGATGCCGAGCAGCTCGGCGACCTTGCGCCAGTGGGCCTCGTTGCCGGCGGCGATCTGCAGCATGCCGTCGGCGCAGCGGAAGGCGCCGTACGGGGTGATGGAGGAGTGGTGGTTGCCCGTGGGGGCGGCCACCTTCCCGCCGACCGTCCAGGCGGTGCCGTGGTAGGAGTGCACGCCGGTGACGGCGGCGAGCAGGGACGTGCGCACGACCCTGCCCTCGCCGGTCCGCTCGCGCTCGTAGAGTGCGGCGGCCACGCCGTACGCGCCGTGGATGCCGGCCAGCAGGTCCGCGATGGACGCGCCCACGCGGTAGGGCTCGTCGGCCGACGGGCCGGTCAGCGACATCAGGCCGGCCTCGCCCTGGGCGATCTGGTCGTAGCCAGGACGGCCGCCCTCGGGGCCGTCGTGGCCGAAGCCGGTGATCGACAGGATGACCAGGCGGGGGTTGAGCTCGTGCAGCCGCTCGACCGGGAAGCCGAGGCGGTCGAGTACGCCGGTGCGGAAGTTCTCGACCAGGACGTCGCTCTGGCGGACGAGCCGCTCGATGAGCCGTTTGCCCTCGTCGGACTTCAGGTCGACGGCGATGGACTGCTTGTTGCGGTTGGCCGCCAGAAAGTACGTGGAAATGTCGTGATCCGGCCCGACGAACGGCGGGCCCCACCCGCGTGACTCGTCGCCGCCGTCCGGATGCTCGACCTTGATCACCCGGGCGCCCAGGTCGCCGAGCAGCTGAGCGGCGTGCGGCCCCGCCAGCGCTCTGGACAGATCGAGCACGACGATGCCACCGAGGGGGCCACCAAGAGAGCCACCGAGAGGGCCACCAAGAGAGCCACCGAGAGGGCCACCGAGAGGGCCACCAAGAGAGCCACCGAGAGGGCCACCGAGGGGTCCGAGCACGATCCCAACCTCCCATTGCGCGTTATGGGGTGAATGAACATTCTCGCAGGCGTCCACCCCCCTTCCTCTACCCTGGGTGCGGTGATCGGTCTGCCTGCCCGCATCGCCACCCTGCCGCCGTCCTGCGGTCCCGTGCGGGTGGTCGCCGTCGACGGGCCCGCCGGGTCGGGCAAGACGACGTACGCGGGGCGGCTCGGCGCCCTGCTGGGCTGCCAGGTGATCGGCAGCGACGACTTCCCCGTGCCGTGGGAGGAGGGGCCGGGCGGCTGGTTCCACCTGCTGGAGTCGCAGGTGCTGCGGCCGCTCCAGCGCGGCCTGCCAGGCGGTTTCCGCAGGTACGACTGGGTGCGCGGGGTCTATGCCGAGCAGGTGTCCGTGCCTCCCGCGCCGGTGCTGGTGATCGAAGGGGTCGGTACGGCGCGGGCGTCGGCGGCCGGGATGCTGGCGTACACGGTGTGGATGGAGGCAGACGAGGCCGAGCGGCTGCGGCGGGTGCTGGAGCGCGACGGGCCTGAGCTGGAGCCGCGCTGGCGCGAGTGGTTCGCGGCCGAACGCGCCTGGTTCGCGGCCGACCGTACGAAGGAACGCGCCGACCTCGTCATCAGGACGTGAGATGGGCGACGTCGTTGAAGCGGACCAGCTCGCCCGCCCGCCACACCGACACCGACCCGTTCAGCACCGGCGCGAACGCCAGCACCGCCGACAGCTCCGTGTCGGGCCGCCCGCCGAGCACGTGACGCAGCCCCAGCACCACGGAGTCGTGCGCGACGATCAGCACCCGCCGCCCGTCGGCGCGCCCGCCCAGGTCATCGGCCAGGAACGCGCGGAGCCTGACCGTCACGTCGGCGAGTGACTCCCCGCCGGGCGGGCGGAAGGCGTAGGCTCCGGCGGCCTCCCGTCGGGCCAGCTCGTCAGGGAACCGCTCGCGCAGCGCGGCCAGGTTGCGCCCGGCGAACGCGCCCTGCTCCTGGTCTCTGAGCCGGTCGTCCACGATGACGGGCGGCGGCGCCGCGCCCCACGTCTCCTGGGCGATCCGCCACGTGTCGCGTGCCCGCCGGTAGGGCGAGCAGCACACCAGCTCGGGCGCCTCGTCCTCAGGCAGCGTCGCCAGCAGCCGGCCGAACGCCGCCGCCTGGGCCCGCCCCAGCTCGGTCACCGTCACCTCGTCGTCGCCGCGCTCGTAGACCAGCGGCCGGTCGCCCGCGAGCCGATGGGCCAGATTGGCCTCGCTCTCGCCGTGCCGTACGGCCATGATGACGGACGGTCGCATACCGCCATCCTCACACGGGACGGCTTCGGGGGTGATCGCATGGTGATCTCATGGTTTCTGTCGCAGTTCTCGGGACGGGGCTCATGGGGCTGCCCATGGCCAAGTCGAAGGCCATCCTGGAGGGCGACTTCACGCCGTCGTTCTCGGTGCGCAACGCCGAGAAGGACACCCGCCTCATCGTCGAGGCGGGCGAGTCCGCCGGGGGCGCGGCGTAGTGAGTCCTCGAAGGTCAGAGGTCGTCCACCTCGGCGTGGCTGCGGCCGCCGGAAAGCTTGGCGTAGCCGGGCCCGCGGTCGAAGAAGCGGTCGGCCGGAGGACGCAGGCGGGCTCGCAGCTCGGCCGTGGCCTGCTCGTCGATGCGGTCGCCGTCGAGCACCACGCCGTAGTCACCGAGCGCGCCCGCGATCGACACCTTCCCGTCGCGCACGTCGGCCGCCACCGCCCGAGGGTCCCTGTCGTACGGGGATCCCCATCCGCCGCCCCCGGTGGTGCGGATCCTGATCAGCTCACCGGCGAGCACGGGATGGTCGTCCACCAGCCCCTCCATCTCGCGGCCCGCGATCTCGACGCGGAACGGCCGCCCGGCCAGGCCGCCGTTGACGCCCCAGCAGGACAGGATCGACCGGTCGGCGATCGACATGTACGAGGCGTTGCGCAGCATCCTGATGTGCTTGTCGTAGCCGAGCCCGCCCCTGAACATGCCGGGCCCGCCGGAGTCGCAGGCCAGCCCGAGCCGTTCGACCCGCAGCGGCCAGCGGGCCTCGGCGAACTCGACGGGGATGTTGCGCGAGTCGGGGACCACGTGGATGGTGTCCTCGCCGTCGGCGTACCAGCGCCCGCCGGAGCCGCCGCCGAGCACCTCGCGCATCAGGTAGGGGACGCCGTCGGCGTCCATGCCGTGCACGCCGGTGTAGCGGATGGTCTCCTGGTCGGCCGGCATGCGCCCGCCTGTGGCCTTGGCCAGCACGCCGGCCAGCACGCCGAGCAGGCGCAGGATGACGAACGTGCGGGCGTTGGTCGGAGCCGGGAAGATCGGCGTGAGCAGCGTGCCCTTCTCGGGGAAGACCATCGTGATCAGCGGCACGACGCCCTCGTTGACCTCCAGCTCCGCCATGCGCTCCGGGGTGTCGGCGAGGTTGCGCAGCACGGGCGCGAGCCACTTCTTCAGGAACACGCCGTCGGCGTAGTCGCCCGCGTGGTTGATGGGGCCCTTGGCCTGGGGCGAGGTGCCGGTGAAGTCGATGGTGAGCGGTGACTCGGCGGCGTGGTCCACGGTGAGCGTGATGCGCTGGGCGTGCAGGCGCGGCTCGTCCACGCCGTCGTGCTCGGCGTAGTCCTCCCACACGTACGTGCCCTCGGGGATCTTCGCCAGCAGTTCCCTGCGGAACGTCTCGGTGGTCTTGCCGATGATCGCGTCGAAGCACTCCTCGACGGCCTGCCTGCCGTAGCGCTCGAACAGCTCGCCGAGCCTGCGCGCGCCCATCAGGCAGGCCGAGCACTCGGCGTCGAGGTCGCCGGCCAGCGAGTCGGGCATGCGGGAGTTGCGGGTCATGATGCGCAGCGCGGCCTCGTTGGGCACGCCCTGGTCGCGCAGTTTGATCGGCGGCACCATGAGGCCCTCTTCGTACACCGAGCGGGCGTGGGAGGGCATGGAGCCCGGCACCGCGCCGCCGATGTCGTCGTGGTGGCCGAACGCCTGCACGAAGGCGACCACCTCGCCCTCGTGGAAGACGGGCACGGTGACGCACAGGTCGGGCAGGTGGCCGATGCCGCCTTCCGACAGGTAGACGTCGTTGTGGAAGTAGACGTCGCCCGGCTTCATCGTCTCGATCGGGAAGTCGCGGACGACGGGCTGGACGAGCGCGCTGTAGGAGCGGCCGGTGAGCTTGCGCAGCCGGGCGTCGTGGATGCCGGCGCGGAAGTCGTGGGCGTCGCGGATCATCGGCGAGCGGGCCGTCCGCGCGATCGCGGTCTCGACCTCCTTCTCGACGGAGGCGAGCGTGCCCTCGACGATCTCCACCAGGATCGGATCAGTCACGACTTATCTCCACATTTCCGTATTCGTCGACCTTGGCGGTGAAGCCCGGGTGGACGGGGATCGTGGAGCCGTACTCCTCGATCACCGCCGGGCCCGTGACGGTCGCGCCGGGACCGAGCGCGGCGCGCTGGTGGATCGGGGTGTCGCGGGTCTCGTCGAAGTGCACGGGACGCACCGACGTGGCTCCCGGGCCCGGCTTGTCCAGGCGTGGGATGACCGGGCGGGTGATGGGCCCGATGCCGGAGACGCGCAGGTTGACCCATTCGACGCCGTGGCGGGGGTCGTCGCGGTAGGCGTAGCCGTACAGCTTCTCGTGGGCGTCATGGAAGCGGGAGACGACCTCGTCGTGCCAGGACTCGTCGATCTCGCCGGCCGGGGCGGGCACCCGCACCTCGTACGCCTGGCCGGAGTAACGCAGGTCGGCGCCGCGCTGGTAGACCGGCTCGGAGAAGCCCTCGCGGTCGAGGGCCTCCGCGGCCTGATGCTCCAGGTCGTGGAAGATCTCGACGGCCTTGCCGAGCGAGAGGTCGCGGGTGACGTACGTACGGACGTAGTCGTTCTTGACGTCCACCGTGAGCAGCCCGAACGCCGAGACGTTGCCCGGGTCGCGGGGCACGACGACCGACGGAAGACCGAGGACGTCGATCAGCCGGCACGCCAGCAGCGGCCCCGATCCGCCGAACGTCACCAGCGGGAAGTCCCGCACGTCCAGCCCCCGCTTGACGGTGAGCCTGCGGATCGCGTTGCTCTGGTTGAACGCGCTGATCTCCAGGATCCCGGTCGCGGTGCGCTCGGGCGTGAGCCCCAGCTTGTCGGCCAGCGCCTCGATGCCGCCGCGCGCGGCGTCCACGTCCAGCGGGATCTCCCCGCCCAGCAGGTGCGGCGGGATGCGGCCGAGGAAGACGTGCGCGTCGGTGACCGTCACCTCGGTGCCGCCCTTGCCGTAGCAGAGAGGGCCCGGGTCGGCGCCGGCCGAGCGGGGGCCGACCTTCAGCGCGCCCTCGGGCGAGATCCAGGCGATCGAGCCGCCGCCCGCGCCGACGGTGACGATGTCGATCATCGGGATCTTGCAGGGGTAACGCCCGATCGTGCCCTCGGTCGTGATGGACGGCTCGCCGTCGATCACCACGGCCACGTCGGTCGAGGTGCCGCCGCCGTCGAGGGTGATCACCGAGGTGTGGCCCGCCGTGCCGGCGAGCAGCGCCGCGCCCAGCGCGCCGGCCGCCGGGCCCGACAGGACGGTGGTGATGGGCTGGTTGACGACCTCGCGGGCCGACAGCACGCCTCCGTTCGACTTCATCACGGAGAACGACCTGCCGAGGCGGCCGGACAGGTTCGCGAGGTAGCCGCGCATGACCGGCTTGACGGCGGCGTCCACGAGCGTGGTGACCGAGCGCTCGTACTCGCGGTATTCGCGCAGCACGTCGCTGGAGAGCGAGACCACCGCCTCGGGGTGCTCGCGGGCCAGCACCTCGCGCATCCGCCGCTCGTGCTCGGGGTTGGCGTAGGCGTGCAGGAAGCAGACCCCGATCGCGGTGATGCCCTTGGCGCGGAACCAGCGGGCCACCTCGACGGCCTGCTCCTCCGAGAACGGCCGCACCTCCTCGCCCAGGTGGTCGAGCCGCCCGCCGACGGTCTTCACCAGGTGCACGGGCACGATCCTGGGCGGCTTGACCCAGAAGTAGGAGTTGCCGTAACCGTCGGGCACGCTCTGCCTGGCGATCTCCAGGATGAACTCGAAGCCCTCGGTCGTGATGAACCCGAGGCTCTCGATGCGGTCTTCCAGCAGCCGGTTGGTGGCCACCGTGGTGCCGTGGACGATCGAGGCGACCTCCGGCCCACCCAGCTTGCCGAGCCCGGCCATGAAGCCGTCGGCGGGGTTCGCCGGGGTCGAGGGGGTCTTCGTGGTGAGGATCTCACCGGTCTGCTCGTCCACCGCCACGACGTCGGTGAACGTGCCTCCGGTGTCCACTCCGATACGGACGCTACGCATGGGCTCCTCAGCTCCGGCGCCGGCCGAGCACTTCGTCGATGACTCGGGGCGCGTTCTCCGTGCCGACGTACGCGGCCAGGCGCACCACCATCTCCTGGGACCTGGCGAGTTCCGCCTCGACCCTGGCCTTCCCCGACTGGCCCGCCTGAACTCCGAAATAAGCGCCGATGATGGTACCGATCACCCCCGCCACGCCGGCGAACAACGCACCGAACTCGGCACTGGCGAACACGGCCGCGCCGAAGGCGGCGAGGACCGCGACGATGCCCGCCACGACGACGAGGAAACCATAGCGCCAGCGGGTGGCGTCGGCTTGGGCCGGTGAGAGGTCGTCCTGCGTCATCATGGCGTCGAGCGAGGCTGGTTTGTCGGTGACCACAGATTTTCCTCCTGTAACTCGTGGGGAGAAATGTCCCACGAGGTCATGGAACAAGCCAAGCCACTAAGCTGACGGCCCGTGACTGATCTGTCTGCCTTGTCGCCAGCGCCGTCGGGCGCCAGAGATGCCGTGCTGAAGTTCTACTTCGGGCCCATGGACTGCGGGAAGTCCACTCTGGCGTTGCAGATGAACTACAACCACGCGCGGCAGGGCAGGCGGGGCCTGGTGCTGACCAAGCACGACCGCTCGGGCGAGCCGCAGGTCACCAGCAGGATCGGGCTCGGCCGCGAGGCGATCGAGGTGGAGGACGGTCTCGACCTGGTCGCGCTGGTCACCGCGTACGACCGCGTCGACTACCTGATCTGCGACGAGGCCTGCTTCTACGCCGTCGAGCAGATCGAGCAGCTCGCCGACCTCGTGGACGAGCACGGCGTGGACGTCTACGCGTTCGGGCTGGCGTCGGACTTCCGCTCGGTCATGTTCCCCGCCGCGCAGCGGCTGTTCGAGCTGGCCGACGAGGTGTCCAGGCTCCAGGTCGAGGTGCTGTGCTGGTGCGGGCGTCCCGGGCAGCTCAACGCACGCGTCGTGGGCGGGACGATGGTGCGTACGGGTGAGCAGGTCGTGATCGGCGACACCGACGACGCGCCGGTGCGCTATCAGGTGCTCTGCCGCCGCCACCACCGCGCGGGCCGGCTCGGGGAGGGCTCTCACGTCGCCCGCCACGGCGCACGGCCCGCACTGGGCGGTCAGACCGCGCAGGTCCCGTCGTCGCAGCCGTCGGCGGGCGCGGTGAGCTGAGTGATCGGGGTCTGCCCGGTCCGCTCGGCCACCTCGTCGATCGCGGCGGCGAAGGCGTCCTCGGGCTGCGCGCCCGACACGGCGTACTTGCCCTCGAACAGGAACAGCGGCACCCCGCTGATGCCCAGCGAGCGCGCCCTGGCGAGCTGCTCGCGCACCTCGTCGGCGCCCTCGCCGGTGTCGGTGACGCCCGCGTCGGCCGCCAGCTCGGCCAGCGCGGCGGGGTCGCCGACGTTGCGGCCCTCGGTGAAGTACGCGCGGAACAGCCGCTCGGCCATCTCCTTGCCGCGCCCCTGCCGGGTGGCGACCTCGATGAGCCGGTGCGCCTCGAACGTGCCGGCGCTGATGGCCTGGTCGTAGCGGAGCTCAAGCCCGTCCTCCGCGGCGACGCCGACGACGCGGTCGATCATCTGCGTCGCGTTGGGGCCGAACTTGCGCTGCATCGCCGGGATCACCGGCTCGCCGTCGCTGGAGGCGTCGGGGTCGAGCTGGAACGGGCGCATCGTCACCTCGATGGTGCCGCCCTTGGCGCGGAACCGCTCGGCGGCCCTGTCGAACCTGGTGTGCCCGATGTAACACCAGGGGCACACGACATCGGAAAAGATCTCGACCTTCATGCCGGTCCACAACCGCCTGCCGACCTGCCTGATTCCTGTTTCATCCGGCGGCCAGCTCCTCCAGCCGGTACGTCAGGTACGCCGAGTCGTCCACCAGCGCCGACGCCCCCCGCCACCAGCCGAACCACTCGCCGCTGCGCCACATCCAGTCGACCCGCTCGATGGCGGCCACCACGTCGCCGACCGTCCGCCACTGCTCGCCGAGCTGCTCGCGGGTGGCGCCGTGGCGCACCGCCCAGGCCCGCAGGATGCCGGCGGCCGAGCCGGAGACCTCGCGCGCGTAGGGGTCGGGGTCCTCGCCGGGCAGCCGGTGCGGCCCGAGCCCGGCCGCGACCCCCCAGCTCCACTGCGCCTCGGCGGGCCGGGAGTAGCGCAGGGAGTGGAAGTCGAGGTTGGAGCCGAGGTCGCCGTCGGCGCGCCGGGTGACGACCGCGTCGAGCCTGCCTCCGGCGTCGAAGTGCACGACGAGCCGCTGCCCCGGCTTGACGCCGGGCGGCAGCGCGAAGCGGTCCTCGGCCTGCCAGGAGTTGAGGTCGACCTGCGCGACGGGCGCGCCCCACAGCCGGTCGGCGGCGTCGTCGGCGATCCAGGCGGCGAGCATCTCCAGGGCGGTGAGGTCGGTCCACGGCTCGATGGCGACGGCGGTGCGCACGACCTCGTCGGGCGGCGGCAGCTTCCCGCCGCGCGGCCTGCTCCACCACTGCTCGCCCAGCTCGCGGGCACCGACAGTGTGGTGAACATCACAGTCTCGCCACCGCACACCACGCCCCAGGAGACCTTCTGGCGGAACTTGTGCTCGGCCTCCCTGGCG
>NZ_JBEXLH010000036.1:0-84533 GCF_040609855.1 Nonomuraea sp. NPDC004580
CAGCAGCGTCGGCGCGTCCACGCCGAGCGCGTCCGCCGCCGTGGCGGCGGCCTCGCCGCTGCGCCACAGGATCGCCGCGCAGCCCTCCGGGCTGATCACCGAGAACGTGGCGTTCTCGCACACCAGCAGCCGGTCGGCCACCGCGAGCGCCAGGGCGCCGCCGCTGCCGCCCTCCCCGGTGACCACGCTGACCACGGGCACGTCGAGCGAGCCCATCACCCGCAGGCAGTCGGCGATCGCGTGCGCCTGGCCGTGCCGCTCGGCCTCCAGGCCGGGGTGCGCTCCAGGCGTGTCGATGAGCGTGACCACCGGCACCCGCAGCTTCGCGGCCAGCCGCATCAGGCGCACCGCCTTGCGGTAGCCGGCCGGCGACGGCATGCCGAAGTCACGGCGTACCAGTTCCTGGGTGGTGTGGCCCTTCTGGTGGCCGATCACCATCACCGGCAGGCCGTCCAGGTCGGTCAGGCCGCCCACCACGGCGGGGCAGTCGGCGCCCGCCCGGTCGCCGCGCAGCTCCACGAACTCGCCGCCCCAGGCGGCGACGTGGTCGAGCGTGGTCGGCCTGCCCAGGTCGCGGGCCAGCTTGACCACCTGCGCGGCGGGCCGCTCGGGCAGCAGGTCCGGGTAGCGGATCACCGGGTCCTCGACGGCCGCGCCCCAGCCGGGCTCGACCGGCGTGCCCAGGGCGAGCAGCGGCTGCAGCACCTGCGGCAGTTCGGCGCGCGGCACGACACCGTCGAGCAGGCCGTGCTCCAGCAGGAACTCGGCGGTCTGGAAGCCCTCGGGCAGCCGTTGCCTGATGGTCTGCTCGATCACCCGGGGTCCGGCGAAGCCCATCCTGGCGCCGGGCTCGGCGATGATCACGTCGGAGAGCGTCGCGTACGACGCCGCCACGCCGCCGTAGGTGGGGTCGGTCACCAGCGTGATCGTCAGCAGGCCCGCCTCGTCGAGCGCCGCCATCGCGTTGCTCGTCCGCGCCATCTGCAGGAGCGAGAACGCGCCCTCCTGCATGCGCGCGCCGCCCGACGCGGTGACGATCAGCAGCGGCAGCCGGTGCTTCAGCGCCTCCTCGGCGGCGGCCACGACCGCCTCGCCCTCGGCGGTGCCCATGCTGCCGCCGAGGAAGCGGAAGTCCATGACCGCCGCCACGACGCCGCGCCCGCGTACGGTGCCGCGCACCACCCGCACCGCGCAGTCCATCCCGGTGCGCGAGCGGGCGGTGTCCAGCCGGTCGGCGTACGGCAGCAGGTCCTCGAACCGGAGCGGGTCGTGCACCGACGGCGCGGGCTCCACCGTCGTGCCGGAGCGGGGGTCGAGCAGCCGCCCGAGCCGCTGCTCCGCGGTCAGCGGCGCGTGCCTGCCGCAGTCGGGGCACACCCCGCCCATGCGGTCGAACCGCTTGCGGTAGACGAGCATCCCGCAGCCCGCGCAGGACAGCCAGTCGGTCAGATCCATCGTGGTATGCGAAGTCCCATTCGGAACGAGTTTCACGGGCCGGTCTCCTGGCTAGTAGGACGCTGTTACTCGGTAGACGGCGAACGGCCGGCGCATCCTGCCGTCACGGAAGGGGCGTAGCGGCGCCGTCTGCCGCTTGTGGTCCGGCCCCTGCTCCCATTTCTCGAAGTCCTCCATGCTGCGCCACGTGCTCACCACCACGAAGTCGCCCTCGTCGGTGACCGACCGCAGCAGCTCGTTGCCGAGCAGGCCGGGCACCCCGGCCAGCCGGTTGCTCGCCTCGTGGTAGGCCGCCTCGATGCCGCCGGGGTCGTCCGTGGCGTGGTAGAGCAGCACCCGGACGCCGTGCCCGTCGGGCGCCTGAGCCGTCATCGCGCCGCCTCCTCCCACGCCTCGTGCGTGGCCGTCTCCTCCGAGGTGGAGCCGGGCAGGTGCGCGACGATGTGCGCCGTGCTCATCGACCCGCCCGAGCGGTACGGGTGCAGCTTCTTGCGGTGCTCCAGGTGCCGCTCGCTCAGCTCGAACTCGCGGAAGCGCGGCTCGTCCACCCAGTCGCTCATGATGTGGTAGACGCCCTGCTCCTCGCCGTCGCGGGCGAGCCACTGACCGAGGTTGGCCGGGTGCGTGGTGACCGAGTCGCCGACCTCCATCCACACCCGCTCGAACTCGCGCTCCATCCCGGGCTTGATCTGCAGGCGCAGCATGACGCGGAACCGGGCCTGGCTCATGAGATCCCCCCGTCCACCGCCACGACGGAGCCGGTGACGTACCGCGACAGGTCTCCCGCCAGCCACATCACCGCGCCCGCGACCTCGTCGGGGGTGCCGAGCCGGCCCAGGCAGGTCTTGCCGGAGTAGCGCTCGATCATCTGGTTCCGCTGCTCCTCCGGCATCGCGTCGAACGCCTCGGTGTGGATCATGCCGAGCGCCACCACGTTGAATCGGATGCCCTGCGGGCCGAACTCCCTGGCCAGGGTGCGGAACAAGCCGTGCAGCGCGGCCTTGGTCGCGGTGTAGTGGGCGCGCAGCGGGATGCCGACCTCGATCGACTTCGAGCTGACGCCGATGACCGAGGAGCCCGCGCCCAGCAGCGGCAGCGCGTGCTGGATCGTCAGGTGCACGGCGGTGAGGTTGGTGTCCACGATGCGCTGCCACTCGGCGAGGTCGAGCTTGGCGTAGGGGACGTGGCTGATCGCGGCGGCGTTGTTGACCACCAGGTCGAGCCGGCCGTCGAACCGCTCGCCGCACTGCTCCAGCAGGCCGGCGATCTGCCCGGGGTCGGTGAGGTCGGCGCGCAGCACGCCGTGGCGGCCGCCGATCTGCTTGAGCTCGTGCTCCAGCGAGACGACGTTCTCACCCTCCTGCCGGTAGTTGGTGATGACGTCCACGCCCGCCTTGGCGAGCGCGAGCACGATGCCGCGGCCCACGCCGCGGGTGCCGCCGGTGACGAGTGCCCGCTTACCGCTCAGGCCGAGATCCATGGTGTTCCCTTTCCCTTTCACTTCGTGAGCACGAGCGCGGCGGTGAATCCGCCGTGCCCGCGGGCCAGGACGAGCGCGGTCCGCAGCGCGCCGTCGCGCGGCCGGCCGAGGACCAGGTCGATGTCGCAGCCCGGCGCGAGCCGGGAGGTGCCGGCGGTGGCGGGGACGACGCCGTCGCGCAGCGCGAGCAGCGCCGTCGCCACGTCGAGTGCGGCGCCGCCGCCGTAGAGCCGGCCGGTCAGGGTCTTGGGCGCGGTGACCGGGACGCCGCGCGGGCCGAACACCTCGGTGATGGCCCGCGCCTCGGCCAGGTCGTCGTCCGGCGTGCCGCAGGCGTCGGCGAACACGACGTCGATGTCGGACGGAGACGTGCCGGCGTCGGCCAGCGCGCGTTCGATCGTGCGGCGCAGGGCCGGCGGCCGGTCCGAGCCCGGGGCGGGGTCGAAGCCCGCCGCGTAGCCCGCGACCGCGCCGTAGACGGTCGCGTCGCGCCGCGCCGCGCTCTCGGCGCTCTCCACGATGAGCATCGCGCCGCCCTCGCCCGGCAGATAGCCGGAGGCGTCCTCGTCGAACGGCAGATACGCCCGCTCGGGGTCGTCGACGGTGGACATCCTGCCGTTGGACAGCTGCGCGACCAGCCCGTACGGGCACAGCGAGGCGTCGGTGCCGCCGGTCACCACGATGCGCGAGCCCCGCCGGATCAGCCTGCGCGCCTGCCCGACCGCGTCCAGGCCGCCCGCCTGCTCGCAGCAGATCACCCCGCAGGGGCCGCGCATGCCGTGCCTGATCGACACCTGGCCGGTGGTGGCGGCGTAGAACCAGGCGATCGACTGGTACGCGCCCACCCAGGAGGGCCCGTTCTGGTAGAGCCGCTCCATCTCGTGCTGGCCGAACTCGGTGCCGCCCGACGAGCTCGCGGTCACCACCGCCATCTCGTACTCGGGCAGCTCGTCGGGCACCACGCGGGCGTCGGCCAGCGCCGACTCGGCCGCCGCGAGGCCCATGTGCGTCCAGTGGTCGGTCTGCGGGATGAGCCGGTTGGGCAGGCGTTCCGAGGCGACGAACCCGGGCACCTGCCCGGCCAGCCGCACGGGATAGCCGCCGGCGTCGAAGCGGGTGATCCTGCCGATGCCCGACTTGCCGGCCAGCGTGGCCTGCCAGTGCGTCTCGGTGTCCATGCCGGTGGGGGCGATGACGCCGATGCCCGTCACCACCGGCCGGTCGTTGCGTTCGCTCATCGGCTGCCCTCCGTGACGGCGTCGCTCGCCTGGCGCTCCGCCGGTGTCTCCAGGCCCGCCGCCAGCCCGTTGGCGAGGGCCCGCCGGCCGAGCGCGAACGCGAGCCCGACGACGCTCGCCACGCCCCCGAGGCCGAGGTAGTAGATCGGCTCGGGGACGACTTCCGCGAGCCTGACCACGCCGCTGCCCAGCCCGCCGCCGAGCCCGGCGAACAGCCACATCAGGCCGAGCGTGCGTCCCATGTAGCCGGCCGGCAGCACCTCGGCGGCGGCCGAGATGATCACCGCGGCGACGATGACCTCGCCGCAGGCGTGGGTGAGGTAGACGACGACCAGCCACAGCGGCGACACCTTCTCGCCCGACGCGGCGAACACCGTGGTCAGCGACATGATGAGGAAGCCGCCGCCGACGAGGACGAGCCCGATGGCCAGCTTGACCGGCACGTGGGTGCGGCCCGACAGCGCCGGCAGCGTCACCGCGATCAGCGGCGCGAGCATGAGGATGAACAGCGGCGTCGCCGCCTGCAGCCAGCTCGCCGGGATCTCCATGCCGAACACCATGCGGTCGACGTGGTCGCGGGCGAAGAGGTTCAGCAGCGACGCGGCGTGCGCGATGATCATCCAGAACAGCGTGGAGCCGAGGAACACGGCGAGGAACGCGCGCAGCCTGCGCCGGTCGTCCGCGCCGAGCCCGCGGTTGCGGTAGACGACGGTGTAGCCGACGATCGGCACGATCACGCTGAACACGCCGACCAGCCCGATCGCCAGCGACACGCTCAGCATCCCGGCCAGCCCCAGGCCGAGCACCACGGCGAGGACCACCCCGCCGGCCAGCCCGGTACGCCGTGCGGCGGCCGAGCGCTCGCCGGCCGTCAAAGGCCGCACCGGCCGCTGCCCCACGTCACCGAACTGGGCGGCGCTCACCCGGAGCTGCACCCCGGTGATCAGCATGACCAGCGCCGCGACCAGGAACGCCAGGCTCCAGCTGACCCGCTCGCCCAGATAGCCGACCAGCAGCGGCGCGGCCAGGGCGGAGACCTGGGTGGCGACGTACATCAGCGAGATGCCGGCCTCGCGGCCCCGGCTCCCGGCGAACATCATGTTGATCATGGCCTGGTGGTTCGGCTTGTAGACCGCGCCGCCGATCGCCACCAGCGGCAGGCCCACCGCCGCCGCCCAGCCAGCGGGCACCGCCAGGCACAGGTATCCGGCCATGCCCGTCAGGCAGCCCGCGACCAGCGCGCGCCGGTTGCCCAGCACCCGGTCGCCGAGCCAGCCGCCGGCGATGGACAGCATGAACATGAAGCCGATCCAGGCGCCGAACAACGTCGCCGCGTCGGTGACCGGCAGGCCGAGCCCGCCGCTCGCGGCGGGGGCCGAGGCGTACAGCACCAGGATGGCCTGCAGGCCGTAGAAGCCGAAGCGTTCGAGCGCGTCGCTGGTGAACAGGGTGAAGTACCAGCGAGGCATCGCGCGCAGGGTGATGGCTCTGTCGGCGGTGCTCATCGCGGCCCGCCGCCCCGGGGGAGGCCGCCCGCCCGCTCGCCGGCGCGCACCAGAACTGTCAGTCCGTACATGCAGGCCCTTCTTTCGGCTCGACCCAGCAACACCCCTCTTGGGTACGGCAGCCGACTCGAATCTCCCTTGCGGCGCGGGCAGCGGGCGCCGTCCCGTCGGCGTTCGCCGCAACTTATGGGCGCGGAGCGGCATCCAACCTGGCATGAGAACGATCAGCATCCTCGCCGCCCTCACCGCGGCCCCCATCGCCGCCGCGACCTTGACCGCGCTCCCCGCCCACGCCGCTCCCACCTGCCCCGCCCCGTCGAAGGCGGAGCTGAAGGGACGGACCGACAAGCCCGCGAAGGGCAAGCGAGCCCTCAAGGGGGTCCGCGTCGCCCACCTCCCGAAGGGCTTCACCTACGGGGAGCTGGAGGCGTCGAAGCACGACGGCGTCACCGAGTACGCCTACCGCTGGTCGGACGACCGCGACGCCACCGACCGCGCCCACCGGTCCCTGTGGGTGCGGGTGGTCTGCTGGCCGGAGGCGCGCGACCTGAAGGACCTGCGGAAGCTCCCCGTGGACCTCGGCACGTTCACGAGCGCCGGCAAGCCCGCGCGGCTGGGCGGCAGGAAGGTCCTCGGCAAGACCGGTGACGGGGCACTGGGCCACGGCCGGTACGTCGGCTGGGTGGCGCGCAGCGGCGTCGTCGTCACCGTGATGGCCGGCGAGCCCCTGGTCCGCGACCTCCCCGCCATCGTGAAGGGGATCAGGGTCTGATTTTCGTGCCGCTCGTAAAGGAGATATTGACGACGCAACGGAACCGGACCTGGCGGAGGCCGCGGGACGGTTGCTGGAGCGGCTGAGTGCCGCCGCCGCGCCGCTCGAGGCGGTGGCGGCGGCTCGGGACCTCGCGCGGGTGGCCGATCAGGCCATGCGGGCGGCGGTCGCCGGCGCGCGAACGGCCGGGCACACCTGGCAGGAGATCGGCGACGTGCTGGGCTCCAGCCGGCAGGCGGCGTTCCAGCGCTTCGGCCGGCCCCTCGACCCGCGAACAGGAGCTCCCATGACCGGCACGATCCTGCCCGGCGCGACCGACCGTACGACGGCGCTGGTCGCCGACCTGGTCGGCGGCCGGTGGGTGGAGGTGTGCCGCGACTTCGACGAGACGATGGCCGCCGGGCTCTCCCCCGACCAGCTCGCCACGATCTGGGCGCAGGTGGCCGGCGCGATCGGCGGTTACGAACGCATGGGGGAGCCGACGGCTCATCAGGCGGCCGACCACACCGTCGTGAACGCCCCGCTGTTCTTCGAGGCGGGCGAGCTGACCCTGCGCGTCAGCTACGACCACGACGGCAGGATCGCCGGGTTCTACCTCCTGCGCCCCGACGCTCTGTGACGTTCCCCGAGAGATGGAGTGACCCATGCTCGTCCGGCTGACCGGGGTCAGCCACGTGCTCAAGGAGGACCCGAGCAGGACCGCCGAGCACTACGGCGACCCGCTGCCGTACTCCCGGCAGCTCAGGAAGGCGCTCCAGGCGTTCGCCCGGTGACCGGCGCCTTCAGCCGAGTTCCTTACGGCCCTTGTCGGTCAGCGACGCCATGTGCACCGCCACCCCGAACGTGGTGAAGCCCGACCTGGCCGCCTTGGTGAACTCAGCGATCACCCGGTCGGACGGGTAGTCGTCGATGAGGAAGTCGTAGGCCGCGTCTCCGTGGTCGCGGATGGCGGCAAGCACGGTCTTGGTGGTCAGCTCGGGGTTTCCCACGTTCTCCTCCAGCGGGTCGCCATGCCTCTACATTCGCACCGTCCGCCCGAACCCGCCATCCTGGAATTCGCATGATCACGGTTCGGCGTCACGCGAGTCGCCGATCTTGACGCGCGAGCCTCCGTACGGCTTGATTAGAACATACGTTCCCATCGCCATGGAGGTTCTCGTGCGCCATTCCCTCGTCCGCCGATTAGCCGCTCACCTGAGCGCCGTCGGCCTGATCACGGGCCTGCTCACCATCGCCACTCCCGCCGCCGCGGCGGCTACCGCCCCCGCCGACCTCGGGGTGACCACCCAGGCCTACAGCGCCGACCTGGCCGTCGGCGGCGGCCGGGTGTTCGTCGGCGCCGACGACCGGGTCATCGTGGCCGACGCCACCGGTACCCCCACCGGCGACGTCATCACGGGGCTGTCCGGCGTCCGCCAGCTGGCCATGGCCCAGGACGGCGCCCGCCTGTACGCGGCGCTCAACGGCTCCAACGAGGTCGCCGAGATCGACACCGCGACCCTCGCCGTCACCCGCAGGCTCGACCTGTCCTCGCATCCGTGCCCCGTCAGCCTGGCGCTGCTGGGCGAGCGGCTGTGGGTGGGGCACGGCTGCGACACCGGCAAGGGCGGCGTCGTCGGCCTCGACCTGAGCGCGACCGCCCCCGTTCCGGTGGCGGTCGGCGGCGAGCAGATGCGCGCTCCGGTGCTCGCGGCCGCCGGCGACACGCTGGTGGCCGGCCAGCGCAGCGTGCACGAGGGCGACCTGCTGGTCTACGACGTCGGCGGCGACACCCCCGAGCTGCGCGGCACCATCGAAGGCGACGAGGTCTACCTGGACTACCTGCGCGACCTCGCGCTGAGCTCCGACGGCACCGCGCTGTTCGCCGTGGCCAGCGGCCCCGAGGACGTCACCCGGTTCGACACCCGCACGCTGACCGTGACCGGCGAATACGGCGACGGCTGGATCGGCTATGCGTCGGCCGTGGCGCTCAGCGGCGACGGCGCCTACGTCGCCTTGGCCGCCGAATACGGCAACAACGACCTCACCGTCTACGACGCCGCGAGCGGCACGGCGCTGTTCGGGGCCGACCAGTGGGACGCCGAGGCACTCCTGGACGGCGTCGCGTTCTCCGGCTCCGACGTCTTCATGCTGCTGCGCAGCACGACGGACCGGCTGCTGCTGTGGCGGATGACCGGCGCCGAGCTGCCGGCCTCCACGCTGACGGTGACGGCTCCGACGTACGCGTACGTCGGCTCGCCGGCCACCATCGAGGGCCGGCTCACCCGTGCCGACGGCAAGCCGCTCGCGCTCAGGCCGCTCACCGTGGTCCGGCGCTCGGCCTACGGGGGGAAGGAGCCGATCACCGGCGTGCGGACCGGCAAGGACGGCACGTTCAGCTTCGAGGACACCACGCAGGAGCGGGGCGAGTGGATCTACCTGGTGTACTGGGAGGGCGACGATCGCTACCGCCGCGCCGGCGCCTTCGCCGTCCTGAACGCCAGGGACAGGTCCACCCTCACCCTGGACGGCCCCGAGACGGGCACCGCCGGCACGACCGTGCAGCTGACCGGCACCTTGACGGCGAACGGCCGATCGCTCGGTTCGTGGACCACGTTCACCGTGCTGCGCAGCATCAAGGTCGACGGCGCCAGCGACAGCGTGACGCTCCCGCCGGTACGCCTGAACGCCGACGGCACGTTCACGCTCACCGACACCCTCACCACCGCCGGCCGCTACACCTACCTCGCGACATGGGAAGGTGACATCACGGCCGGCCCTGCCAAGGCCATTCACCGCATCACGGTCGAGTGACGTGCGCGAGCCCCGCCGCGCGACCGGCGGGGCTCGCCTCTACAGCATGTGCCTGATCGGCTGGGGCATGGCGGGGACGGGCTGCGCCAGCAGCTCGTCCACCTCCGAGCGGGTCAGCAGGCGGGCCTCCAGGAGCGCGGTGAAGCAGCGGCGCCAGTCCCTGCGCGCCAGGTCCGTCCTGCCCAGGGCGTGCAGGGTCTGGGCGGACCACCAGGCGGCGACGGCGTAGCCGATGCGGTAGCCGCCCTCGTGCAGGAGCGTCAGCGCCACCTGGAAGGTTTCTGCGGCCTCCTCCAGGCGGCCGGCGTGCATGTACGCGCGGGCCAGGGTCTCGCGGGACAGGCCCTCGCCGTACAGGCTGCCGGCCCACGCCGCGGTCGCCTCCTTCGCCTCGGCGACGGCCTCGTCGTAGCGGCCCTGCCGGTAGAGCACGTGCGCGCGGTTGTTGAGTATGGCCCCGCGCTGGTACTCCTCGCCCCCCGCCACGGCGATGGACAGCGCCTCCGACAGGTAGGTGTGGGCGAGGTCGAGCCGGTCCAGCTTGGTGTGGATGATCCCCAGATTGTTGATGGGCCCGGTGCGCCGGTGCCGCAGCCCGGCCTCGTCCCAGCACTCCGCCGCCCGTTTCAGGTACGCGATGGCCTGCTCGTCGCGTCCCTGGTCGCGGTGCACCCAGCCGAGGTACGCCGACGCCTGCGCCTCACCCGCCCGGTCGCCGCACCGCGCGGCCAGCTCGACCGCGCCGGCGTGAATGTCGCCCAGGTGCGTGACCCAGCCCCGGTAGTTGAACGGCATGTGCAGCCCCAGCGCCAGCCCGAGGGCGACGTGCGGGCTCGCGGACTCCATCGCCTGGTGGGTCACGGCGAGGAGGTTGTCCCGCTCCGCCTCGGTCCACCTGCCGGCCTCCTGCGCGTCGGCGAGCGGGACGCCGGGCAGCTCGGCCTCGTAGTACGGCTCCAGGGGCTGGGGGTGCACGAGCAGGGTGGCGGTGTTGAGCGTGGCCAGATAGTGGTGGTAGCCGCGGTCCAGCGCGGCCGCGCGCTCGTCCCCGGGCAGCTCGGCGGCCTGCTCCCTGGCGTACAGGCGGATGAGGTCGTGGAAGCGGTACCGGTCGCGGGCCGCCGGCTCCAGGAGCCGGGCGCCGCGCAGGTGTTCGAGCGCCGCCTGCGCCCGTGGCTCCGGCCAGCCGGCCAGGGCGGCCGTGGCGGCCGGGGTGTGGGTCGGCGTGTCGAGCAGGCCCAGGAGCGGCAGCACGTGCGCGGCGTCGAGGCCGTCCTGCTCCTCGTGGAGCTGCCGGTGGCTGACCGCGATGCCGGCGCGTACCGCGAGGTCGTCGTACTGCAGGGTGTCGAGGCGGCGGGTGGCGTCGGCCAGGCGGTCGGCGAGGTCGGCCACCCGCCGGTCGGGCCGCGCCACCAGGCGGGCGCCGGCGATGCGCACGGCCAGCGGCAGGCCGCCGCAGAGCCGGGCGACCGCCGCGGCGGCCTCGGGCTCGCGCTCGACGCGCTCGGGACCGGCGATCCTGGACAGCAGCGTGACGGCGTCCCGATGACCGAGCCCGGCCAGGTGCAGCCGGCGGACGTCCCCGAGCTCCGCGTCCAGCCTGCCGAGTGCGGTGCGGCTGGTGATGACGGCACGGCAGCGCGGCCCGGCCGGGATGAGCGGCCGCACCTGCCGGGCGTCGAGCGCGTTGTCCAGGATGACGAGCAGCTCGCTCCCCGCGGTGAGCGACCGGTAGCGGGCCACCGCTCCCTCCACGTCGGACGGCACGGCGGACCCGTCGAGGCCCAGCGACCGCAGCACGTGGCCGAGGCCGTCGGGCACGGGCAGGGGCGGCAGGCCGGGCGTGGAGCCGTTCATGTTGAGGTAGACGACGCCGTCGCGGAACCGCCCGGCCATCGTGTGCGCCACGTGGACGGCGAGCGCCGACTTGCCCACGCCGCCCGGCCCGTCGATGACGGCGACGTTCGCGTGCAGCAGCGCCTCGATGAGCCACGTCACCTCCTCCTGCCGGGCGGTGAAGGACCGGGTGTCGGCGGGCAGCTCGGCGGGGACGATCGTGCCCTGCCGCGCCGGCACGGCCAGGTCGAGCGCGGGATCCCTGGCGAGGATGGCGTCCCGCAGCCGGCGCAGCGGGGCGCCCGGCTCCAGGCCGAGCTCCTCGACCATGGCCGCGTGCCCCTCCTCGTAGACCGCGAGCGCCTCGCCCGGCTGCCCCGCCCGGTAGAGCGCCAGCATGAGCTGCGCGCGCGGCCCCTCACGCAGCGGGTACGCCTTGACGTGCGGCACGAGGTCGGCCATCACGGCGAGCTGGTCACCCGCGGCCAGCCGCAGCTCGGTGTGGTCCTCGAAGAGGGCGACGCGTTCCGCCTCCAGGCGCTTGGCCTCCTCCTGCGCCCACGGCTCCTCCAGCCAGGCCAGGGCCGGTCCCCGCCACAGGTCCAGCGCCTGACGGAACCACCTGTCCGCCGTGCCGGACTCGCCCCGGTCGCGGGCCGTGCGCGCCTGGCCGGCCAGCAGCGTGAACTGGTGCGCGTCGATGCGCTCACGGGGCACGTCGAGCAGGTAGCCGCCGGGCACGGTCACGATGGCGTCCGGGCCGATCGTGTCGCGCAGCTTCGACACCACGATGTTGATCTGTTTGCCGGCCGTGGTCGTGGAGGTCTGCCCCCACACGTCGGCGACGAGCCGGCGCGTGGTGACGGGCCGGCCGGCGTCCAGGGCCAGGCGGGTCAGCACGGCGACGCGGCGGCGGCCGGCCACCCGCAGCGGCCGTCCGTCCATCGTGATCTGCCAGGGCCCGAGTAGCCCGATCTCGAGTGTCATCAGGGCTGGACCCTACGCAAGCGCGGTATGCCGCCGGTATGGCAGGTTCTCAGAGCTGGTTCTTGATCGCCTCGGGCAGGTCGGGGACCGGCTGCGCGAGGTAGCGGGCCTCCTCCTCGGGCGTGAGCAGCCTGGCCTCGCGCAGGATCGCCAGCGACACCCGCCACGATTCCCTGGCCTCCTCGTGCCGGCCCAGGTCGTGCAGGGTGTGACCGAGCCACCAGTGGGACACGGCGAGGCCCATGGTGTAGCCGGCCTCGCGCTGGCACTCGATGGCCACGCGGTACTCGCCGACCGCCTCCTCGAGCGAGCCTCGCGCCCGCAGGCAGTCGCCCAGCGTGTCGTGCGCGGTGCCCACCGCGCCGGCGTTGCCCTGTCCCTTCACCGTCAGCACCAGGGCGAGCCGCGCCTCGTCCACGGCTTCGGCGTGCCTCCCCTGCCGGTGATAGACCTGCGCCCGGTTGGAGCGGACCATCCCCTCGTGCAGGGTCCGCCCCTCCTCCTGGGTGATGATGAGGGCGCTGCGCAGCGCGGTGAGCGCGTCGTCGTAGCGCTCCATCTGGGTGTAGGTGATGCCGAGGTCGTTGTAGAGCCCGGCCTTCCTGCGGGATGCCGTCCGGTCGGCGTGCTCCAGCGCCTCCTCCAGGTCGCGCACGGATTCGGGGAGATTCCCGAGCTGCTGGTGAATGCCGGCGAGCCCCTGCAGCAGGGGTGCCTGAGCCTCCCGGTCCGCCCTCTCCCCGGCCTGCCGCAGCACCTCCGCACCCGCCTCGAGTGCCTCGGCGAACCATCCCCGGCGGTCGAACAGCCACACCAGGTGGTCGGCGAGCCCGAGTGCCAAGCCGTCGGCCACCCGCGCCGCCTGGCGTACCGCGGCGACGAGGTCGTCCCGCTCCGCGACCAGCCAGGCGTTGGCGGCCTCAAGCGTCGGCAGCTCCTGACCTGCCTGGTCGATGGCGTACATGCTGGCCTCCGGGTGGTCGTTCAGCAGGGCGGAGGCCCGTTGCGCGGTGGCCAGGTAGTGGTGCAGCACGCGGTGGATCGCGCTCGCGCGTTCGTCGCCGGGGAGGTCCTGCTCGCGCGCGTACAGACCGACCAGGTCGTGGAGCTGGTAGCGGTCGGGCCCCGCGCGTTCGAGCAGGCGAGCGTCGAGGAGGTGTTCCAGGGCGGTCTCGGCGCGGTGCTCCGGCCAGCCGGCCAGCGCGGCCGTGGCGGTGGGCGTGTACGTGGGCAGGTCCGCCGCCCCGAGCAGGCAGAGCAGGTGCGCGGCGTCCTGGCCGGCGGGCTCCTCACGCAGCTGCTGATGGCTGACCGCGAGGCCGGCGCGTACCGCGAGGTCCGCGTACTCCAGCAGGTCGAGCCGCCTGGTGGCGTCGGCGAGACGGACCGCGAGGTGGGAGAGCGGACGGTCGGGACGTGCGGCCAGGCGCGCTCCCACGATGCGCAGCGCGAGCGGGAAACCGCCGCAGAGCCGGACGATCTCCTCCGCCGCCCCCGGCTCGGCTTCCAGGCGGCCGGATCCGACGATCCGGGCGAGCAGGGTGGCCGCATGGGCGTCGTCGAGCCCGCCCAGGTGCAGGTGCCGGGCGTTGCTCAGGGTGGCGAGCGGGTCGCGGCTGGTGATCAGCACCCGGCAGCCGGGCCCGGCCGGGATGAGCGGGCGTACCTGGCGGACGTTGCGGGCGTTGTCGAGAATGACCAGCAGGTCGCTCGCGGCGGTGAGCGATCGGTAGCGGGCGGCGGCCTCCTCGGTGTCGGAGGGGATGGCGGCGCCGTCGAGGCCGAGTGAGCGCAGCAGGTGGCGCAGCGCCTCGATGGGGGCGAGCGGGGCGAGCCTGGCGGTGGAGCCGTGCAGGTTGACGTAGATGACGCCGTCGGTGAAGCGGCCGGCGACGCCGTGCGCGACGTGGACGGCGAGCGCCGACTTCCCGACGCCGCCCGGCCCGTCGATCACGGTCACCGTGGCGTCGCTCAGCAGGTCGGCCCGCAGCCGCTCCACCTCGTCCGTCCGCGCCGTGAACGCCTGGACGTCGGCGGGCAGCTCCGCCGGAGGGACGTGCTCGAGCCGCCGCGTCCTGGGCAGGTCGAGTGCGGGATCCTTGGCGAGGACGGCCTGGTGCAGCCGGCGGAGCTCGGCGTCCGGCTCGATCCCCAGCTCGTCCACCATGGCCCGGCGCAGGCGCCGGTACGTCTCCAGCGCCTCGGGCGCCCGGCCGTCCCGATAGAGCGCGAGCATGAGCTGGCCGGCGAGACGTTCGCGCAGCGGGTGCGCCCGGACGAGCCCGGCGAGCTCGCCGGCCAGGGCCCGCTGGTCGCCGGCGGCCAGCCGCAGCTCGGCGTGGTCCTCGAGGACGCTGAGCCGCTCCGCCTCCAGCCGCTCGGCCTCGATGCCCGCCCAGGGCGCGTCCACCTCGGCCAGCGCCGGCCCCCGCCACAGCTCCAGCGCGCCGCGGAAGAGCGCGTCCGCGGTGGCCGTGGCGCCGTCCGCGCAGGCGGCGCGGGCCTGCCTGGACAGGTGGGCGAAGGCGTGCGCGTCCACGTGGTCGCGTTCGACGGCGAGCCGGTAGCCGCCGGGAACGGTCTCGATGGCGTCGGGGCCGAGCGCGTCGCGCAGCTTCGAGATCACGATGTGCAGCTGCTTGGTGGCGGTGGCGGCGGAGCTGCTCGCCCACACGTCGGCGAGCAGTGTCTCGGTGAGCACGACCTGCCCGGCGTTGAGGGCGAGCCGGATCAGCACGCCGATCCGCCGCCCCCCGCTGATCGTGACCACCCTGCCACCCGCCTCGACCTCCAGCGGACCCAGGAACTTGATCTCCAGGTTCACGCGAACGCTCCCGTCGTCGGCCAAGATCACAAATTCTAGTCACCGTGCCGGTCCGCCCGCTGGCGGCTTGTGACGATCCGTCCCTTACGGCCAGGCTCCGATGCCCCCAGGCCGCGTCCCATAGTCGCGGTCTCCGGCGGCACGCGGAGGCCACGCTGACGGGTGGTCAGACGCGGGTCAGGGCACGATCGGCGGTGCGGGCGAAGGACGGCAGCAGCTCGACGCCCCAGCCGGGTTCCCTCGGCACCGGGACTTCGCCGTCGCGCACCTCGGGCAGCGGCCCGGCCTCGGCCACCGGCGCATCGGCTTCCTCGGCCGGCCGCCCCGCGACCTGGAGTCGGGCCCGCTACGCTAGGAGGGCTACCGCTCCGCCCTGGCCGACGCCGGACTCCCGCTCGACCCCGTCCTCATCCGCGTCGCCGGCTACGACGAGACCGACGCCCGCAACACCACGTCCGCCTCCCCACCCGCCTCGTCCCCCGCTCCTCCTGCGCACCGCCGAAGTAGGGACCATGCCGCCTCAGGACGATCTCCGAAGCCTCGCGCACGCCAGGCTGGTGCGGCACCGCGTCCTCGCCGCACAAGCCGTCCCCTTACCAAGGGACGTCCTGGCCGTGCTGGTGAACGACCCCTCCCGATCCGTCCGGCGCGTGCTGGCGGCCCGTACCGACGTGGACGCCTGGGACCTGCTCCGCCCTTTGGCGAACGACCCCGATCTCAGAACCCGCCAGACCCTGGCCGCCAACCCCTCCTGCCCCGCCGACCTCCTGCTGACCCTGGTCGACGACCCGCACGGATCGGTGCGCTGGGACCTGCCCGCCCACCCGCGGGCCGACCGGCGCGTCCGGCGCAAGATCATCGAATCCCCCGACGAAGACCTCCGCCGCCTCCTCGCCGCGCAGGAGACCCTCGACCGCGACACCACCGAACAGCTGCTCCTCGACCCCTCGGAAGAGGTCCGCGAGTCACTGGCGGCCCACACCCCGTTCCCCGACGTCCTCGCCCGCCTGCTGACCTCGCAGAGCGCCCTCGTCCGCGCCGGCGTCGCCCAGAACCCCCGCACCACTCCCGACCAGCGCCACACCCTCACCCGCGACCGCTCGGCCCGCGTCCGCGCGACCCTGCTGAAATTCGTGGAACTGGACGATGAGGACCTCCGGCTGCTCGCCAAGGACCGGTCGCCGAACGTGCGCTGGTGGCTCGCCACCTGGCCCACCACCCCACGAGAGATCCTGGAGATTCTGCTCCAGGACCCGAACGAGGAAATCTTCAGGCAGGCGAACGCGACCCTGCGCCACCACCACTCGTAAGCGCCCGGCGTCTCCCGGGTGGAACAACGTACGGGCATGATTGCGCAAGGCGGGTTGTCGCCACGGACGGTCTGATCTTGCCGATCTACGCTTCCCGCATGGCTTTTGTGATCCCAGAGATCAAGGTCGGGCTGGCCGAGCTCGGTGGCGGGCCCGATGCCCGGTGCTCGCGGTGCGGCAAGCGGGCGACCCTGTACTTCGTGGAGCCGGTGACGGGAAGGCCCACGTACGTGTGCACGGCCGACGCCGGCGCCGAGGTGGAGGCCATGCTGCTGCGCTCGGCAGACTAGGAGGAACGCACCCAGGTTCGGGGCGGCCGGATCCCGGGTGAGGCGGGCAGAATGGAGCACGAACGCCGGCAAGGGCGCCGGTTCGAGGCCCATCAGTCCCGACGCGGGCGTACCCCGGGGAGCGCGTTCATGTCCACGCTGGTATTGGTTCACGGTTTCTGGCACGGCTCCTGGTGCTGGAGCGAGGTCATCCCCCACCTGGTCGCCGCGGGGCGGACGGCCGTCGCCGTGGACATGGCGGGGCACGGGCTCTATGCGCGCCGTCCCCGATGGTTCACCGAGCGGCCGTACGATCGCGCGGCGGTCGCCGCCGAGGTGTCGCCCGTCGCGGACGTGAGCCTGGACGGCGCGGCCGCGCTGCTGACGGAGCAGGTCAAGCGGATCGGACGGGGTGAGCCCGTCACGGTGGTCGCCCACAGCGCGGCGGGGCCGGTGCTGACGCGGGTGGCCGAGCAGGCGCCCGAGCTGGTGGCGCATGCCCTGTATCTCACGGCGTACATGCCGGCGTCGGACACGCCGGCGGCGGCCTACACGCGGATTCCGGAGGCCGCGGGCGATCAGGTCGCGCCCCTGCTGCGGGGGGACCCGGCCGGGATCGGCGCGCTGCGGCTGGATGTCGCCACCGACGACCCGGCCTACCGGCGGGGGCTGTGGGAGGCGTTCTACGGTGATGTGGATCCGGTGCTCGCCGACGCCGCCACCGGGCTGCTGACCCCGGACGGGCCGTTCGGGATCATGCTGGGCACCACCACGCTGACCCGGGCGGGCTGGGGGTCGGTGCCGCGGACGTACGTCCTCTGCGCCAACGACCAGGCGATCCAGCCGGCCGTGCAGAGGAGGTTCGTCGCCGAGGCGGACGCGGCCTTCCCCGGCAACCCGACGTCCGTGGTCTCGCTCGGCGCCTCCCACTCGCCGTTCCTGTCCATGCCCGGCCGGCTGGCCGAGGCGATCGTACAAAACGGTTGATAGCGGAATTCTGTTATCGTTGATACATGGCTGATCGGGAAGAGGTTCGCCAGCGCATCATCGACGCCACCACCCAGCTGCTGCGCGACAAGGGCCGCGAAGGGGTGACCACGCGTACGGTCAGCGCGGCGGCCGGTGTGCAGGCGCCCACGCTCTACCGCCTCTTCACCGACATGAACGGGCTCCTCGAAGCGGTCGCCGCCGACGGGTTC
Source organism: Nonomuraea sp. NPDC004580 (assembly GCF_040609855.1). Lineage (NCBI taxonomy): Bacteria > Bacillati > Actinomycetota > Actinomycetes > Streptosporangiales > Streptosporangiaceae > Nonomuraea > Nonomuraea sp. NPDC004580. The sequence continues at coordinate 17,672 of NZ_JBEXLH010000036.1, forward strand.
GCGCGCTACCTCGCCGGCAAGGACAGGCAGGAGCCCTCCGGCGACCCCGTGGACGACCTGCGCCGCGGCTGGGACAACCACGTCGGCTTCGGCCTGGAGAACCCCGAGCAGTACATGCTCATGTTCGGTCGCCAGACCCCCGACGCCCACCGGCGCAGCACCGAGCAGTCGATGGAGAAGCTGCGCCTGCTGGTCGAGCGCATCGCCGCCGCCGGCCGGCTCACCGTCGGCGTCCGCACGGCGATGGACATGATCCACGCTGCCAGCGTCGGCTGCACGCTCAACCTCATCCGCACCCCGTGGGAGCAGCGCGACCCGGCCCTGCCCGGCCGCCTGCGCGAGGCGGTGCTGGCGGCGATCACCACGGAGACGCCGACCGGCCCGCCGAGCGTGGCTCAGCGGGCCGTGGGGTTGATGGCCGTCCTCGGCGACGTGCCGGGTCTTTACACGCCGGGCGAGCGGGCCCTGCTGGACGAGCTGCTCGACAGGGCCGCTCAGAGCAGCTTGTCCTGAGAGAAGGGCACATCCCTGAGCCGCCGGCCGATGGCGTGGTAGATGGCGTTGCCGATGGCCGCGGGCACCCCCGTCCCCGGCGTCTCGCCGAAGCCGCGGATCCCGTTCAGCTCGGCGTCCGGTTCCTCAGGGTCCACGAAGAGCGCCTCCACCGACGGCACGTCCGCGCAGACGGGCACAAGGTACGTGGACAGGTTCGGGTTGACGACCCGGGCGGTGTTCGGGTCCACCATCGTGTGCTCCATCAGCGCGAACCCGAGCCCCCAGGTCACCCCGCCGATGACCTGCCCGCGCGCGGTCCTGCGGTTGAGCACCCGGCCCAGGTCGTACGCCGCCACCACCCGCGACACCCGCAGCCGCCCCAGCCGAGGATGGATGCGCACCTCCAGGAACACCGCGCCGAAGGCGTGCCCGCCGGTGTTCCTCCTGCTCCCCGTGGCCTCGACGGGCCGGCCGTGGCGGCGCATGACGTCGCGGTAGGTGTCCGTGCGCCCGCGTGCGGACAGGCGGCCGTCCCCGGCCACGACCTCGCCGGCGGGCACGCCGTGCAGCGGTGAGCGCGGGTCGGCGACGGCCAGCGCGATCACGGCCTGCCGCGCCTGCGCCGCCGCCTCGGCCGCCGGGCCCGCCACGCTGGGCATCGTGGCCGACCCGGCGGACAGGGAGGCGGCGGGGTAGGCGGTGTCGCCGAGCAGCGTCGTGACGTGCCCGAGCGGCAGGCCGAGCCCCTCTGCGGCGATCTGGGTGAGCACGGTGTAGGTGCCGGTGCCGATCTCCTGGGTCGCGGTGCGCAGGGTCGCCCGCCCGTCGGTGCCGACGGTGAGCCTGACCTGGGACGGGATGGCGGCGTGGGTGTGGGTCTCGGTGGCCATGCCCCAGCCGACGTACTCGTCGCCGTCCCTGGTGGTGCCCGGCTTGGGCCTGCGCCGGGACCAGCCGAACGCCTCGGCCGCCACCCGGTAGCACTCCAGCAGCCGCTTGCCCGGGTAGGGCGCGGGCGGGTCGGCCTGCTGGTCGACGTCGGTGTGGTTGCGTACGCGCAGCTCGACGGGGTCGATGCCGAGCTCGTAGCTCAGCTCGTCCATGGCGGTCTCCAGGCCGAAGTGCGCGGTCGTCTCCGGCGAGCGCATGTAGCTCGACGTCGGCAGGTCGAGGCGGACGCCGAGCTGGCGTACGTGCACGTTCGGGCAGGCGTACAGGCGCACCGCGGACTCGCTGCCGTTGTAGATCGCCTCGTCCACGCGGGTCACCTGGGCCGTCGAGGTGCTCTCGATGGCGGTCAGCCGGCCCTGCCGGTCGGCGCCCAGCCGCAGGTGGTGGCGGTGCTCGGCGCGGTGGCCGTTGGAGGTGTACATCTGCGCGCGCGACAGCACCAGCCGCACGGGCCGGCCGCAGAGCTCCGCCACCGCCGCGGTGAGCAGGGTGTGCGGGTAGGTGGGGCCCTTGGCGCCGAACCCGCCGCCCAGGTAGGGCGAGACGACTCTGACCTTCTCCGCCGGCTGGTCGAACCCGAAGGCGGTGGCCACGGCGTCCCGCGCGAACACCACGCCCTGGGTGCTCTCGTAGAGGGTCAGGGTGCCGTTCTCCCAGACGGCGGTGGTGGTGTGCGGCTCGATCGGGTTGTGGTGCTGCATCGGGCTGCTGTACGTCCGGTCGACGCGTACGGCGGCCTGCTCGAACGCGGCGGCGGCGGCACCCCGGCTGATCTCGTTGGGCCGGTCCCGGAACCGCTCGGGCAGGAACGCCTCGCCGAGCACGTCCGCCATCCGCACGACCGGCTCTTCCACCCGGTAACGCACCTTCACCAGCGCGGCGCCCTCCTGGGCCTGCTCCAGGGTCTCGGCCACCACGTACGCGACCGGCTGCCCCTGCTGGTGCACCCGCGTCTCCTGCATGGGGATGAACCGCCGGTTGAACGGAAAATTCGGCACATTGAGCCGCCGCAGGTCCGCGTGCGTGTAGACCGCGACGACACCTGGATGCGCCAGCGCCGCCCGGCGGTCGATCTCCAGCACCTCGCCACGCGCGATCGTGCTCATCACCAGGGCGCCGTGCAGCACACCGGGCACCTCCTGGTCAGCGGCGTAACGGGCGGCGCCGGTGACCTTCGCCCTGCCGTCCACCCGCGCCACGCCCTTGCCCACCAGCCCGCTCATCGCAGCCCTCCCAGCTCACCGAGGATGCTCACCAGCGCCCGCTGGACAAGCTCGACCTTGAACGCGTTCCCCTCGTACGGCTTGGCGTCCGCGACCAGGAGCCGGCCCGCCTCCTGGATCGCCTGCGGGGTGAGCGGGCGGCCCCGCAGCGCCGCCTCGGCCCGGGTGTCCCGCCACGGGCGGGTGCCCACGCCGCCGAACGCCAGCCGTACGTCCCGCACCACGCCGCCCCTCGTCCGCAGCGCGGCGGCCACCGACACCACCGCGAACTCGAACGTGGCCCGGTCGCGCAGCTTCAGGTAACGCGACCGCCCGGCCAGGTCCGTCCGGGGCACGTCGACCCGGGTGATCAGCTCGCCGGGACGCATCGCCGTCTCCTGGTCAGGGGTGGACCCGGGCAGGAGATAGAAGTCGGCGATGGGGACAGCGCGCTCGCCGCCGGGGCCGAGCAGGTGCACGGTCGCCTCCAGCGCGGTCAGCGCCACCGCCAGGTCGGAGGGGTGGGTGGCGATGCAGTGGTCGCTGCCCCCGAGGACGGCGTGCGACCTGTTCTGGCCGGTGATGGCGGGGCAGCCGCTGCCGGGCACCCGCTTGTTGCAGGCCGAGCCGGCGTCGCGGAAGTATCCGCACCTGGTGCGCTGCAACAGGTTCCCGCCGATCGAGGCCATGTTGCGCACCTGCGGGGACGCCGAGGCCAGCAGCGCCTCCGACAGCACGGGGAACTCTTCACGCACTCCGGCGTGCTCGGCGACCTGCCGCATCCTGGCCGCCGCTCCGATGCGGAGCGTGCCGGAGCAGGCGGTGATGGAGGCGAGGTTCAGCCGGTTGACGTCGATGAGGTGGTCGTGGGCCTCGGCGCCGTCGCGCATGAGGTTGAGCAGGTCCGTGCCGCCCGCCACGTACGTCGCGTTGGGGGTGTTCGTCGCGGTCCGCACCGCGCCGGCCGGATCGCGGGCGACGGTGTAGCCGAAGGCCCTCATCGCCGCACCTCCTTCGCGGCGTCGGCGACGGCGGCCACGATGTTCTGGTAGGCCGCGCACCGGCACAGGTTCCCGCTCATCCACTCGCGGATCTCCGCCTCGGAACCCGCGTGCCCCTCATCGATGCAGGCCACCGCCGACATGATCTGGCCGGGTGTGCAGGCGCCGCACTGGAAGGCGTCGTGCTTGATGAACGCCTCCTGCACCGGGTGCAGCTCGTCGCCCCGCGCCAGCCCCTCGACCGTGGTGATCTCGGCCCCCTGCCGCATCACCGCCAGCGTCAGGCACGACTTGACCCGCTCGCCGTCCACCAGCACCGTGCAGGCCCCGCACTCGCCGCGGTCGCAGCCCTTCTTGGTGCCGGTCAGGCCGAGCCGCTCGCGTAACGCGTCCAGCAACGTCACCCGCGGCTCCAGGACGACCGTGCGCGCCCGGCCGTTGACGGTCATCTCGACCTCCATCGTCGTGCCGGGCGCGGCGGCGGCGTGCGCCGGGGCGGGGAACGCGATGCCGCTCCCCGCCACCGCCGCGGCGGCCGCGGTTACGGCGGCGCCCTTGATCACCGTGCGGCGGGTGTGCAGGGACGGGTCGAGCAGGGCTTCCGTACGTTTCTCCGGTGGCTCGTGCGGGTCGAAGGTGGATCTGCTGCCGTGGTCGTTCATCGCGCTCCCTCCCCAGACATGTAAGCAATGAAAACGCTATTTCGTTATCGCTGCTTACGTCAAGAGGCGCTAACGGCAGCGTGTTAGCAGCGATTCACGTCATGTGGGCCCCGAACCACTCCAGCATCGGCTGCGGCCGCCGCTGGAACTCCAGGTAGCCGTCGAAGCGACGGTTCGTGCCGCGTACCCACTGGAGCTTCTTGTCGGCGACCGGGATGTTGTCGAACATCGCCTGCACGTCACTCGGCTCGGTCAGCGTGTCCTCGTGCACCTGGTACAGGAACGTCGGAACCCGCACCCCCTTCGCCCACTCCCGCGGCTGCCGCGCCGCGAACGGGATGCCGGTCCGCAGGACCACCAGCCGCTCCAGCTCATCGATGCGATCGGCCGGCACCCCCGCCATGACCAGCCGCCGCGCCATGATGACCTCCATGGTGACCGGCTGCGGCCCCACCAGGCAGCGCACGCCCTCGAACGCCCGCGGGTCCCTGCTCATCGCGTGGAACGTCGAACTGCAGCCCAGGCAGCGGCTGAACAGCCCGATCCGCATGCCCTTGGTGTCGCGGCGCTCGCGCGCGTACCGGAGCGAGCCGAGCACGTCACGCGACTCGAAGATCCCGCTGGAGGCGATGCCGCCGTTGGCGGCGCCGCTGAGGCCGGAGTTGCGCAGGTCGTAGGCGAGCACGTGGTAGCCGGCGTCGTGCAGGATCTTGTAGTCGGGTACGAGATCCACCTCGAAGTCGTTGCCACTGGAGCTCCAGATCGACCTCCACGGCTCCAGATGGCCGGGCAGCCCCGACCGGTTGAACCCCATCGGATGGTTGGCGATGATCAGCCGGTCGGAGCCACGGGCGGGGATGAACCAGCCCTCGACGGGCACGCCGTCGATCGCCTGGAAGGTGACGTCCTCGTAGTCGAGGCCCTGCTCCGCCGGCGTGTGCATGATCGGCGAGCGGAGCTGCCGGCCGAACGCGTCGGCCATCTGCCGCAGGATCTCGTCCTCGCCGGGCGCGGCCGCCGCGGTCGTTCCCGCGAGGAGGGGGACGGCCGACAGTCCGGCCGCCGTCCTGAGCACGGCGCGGCGCGTCGTCGGGGACGCGTGGTTCTCGCTTCTTCTCATGGCTCCCATGGTCGGGAGAGCCCGCCCGCGCGGTCCAAAGCCTGTGCGGCATCCTCATACGTCCGAGGCATCACCCGACGTCAGGTTCGGAGTTATGCTGCAGGCATGGCCGAGTCACAGCCGGATCTCGACCTGCGATCAGTGCGCTACTTCACCGTCGTCGCCGAGCACCGGCACTTCGGCCGGGCCGCCCAGGCCCTGCACATCACCCAGCCCTCGCTGAGCCGCCAGATCCGCGCGCTCGAACGCCGGCTCGGCACTCCCCTGCTCGACCGCACCCCGCACGGCACCCGGCTCACCGGGGCGGGCGAGGTGTTCCTGCCGCGTGCCAAGGCGTTGTTGCGGTCATCGGCGCAGGCGGTGTCCGCCACCCGTGCCGCCGCCCGTCCCCGCAGGATCGCGATCGGGCACACCCTGCACGTTCCCGTCCTGCCCGCCGTTGGCGAGCTGCGCCACCGGCACCCCGACGCCGACGTCCGCGTGGTGCGGCTGGCCTGGAACGAACCGCGGGCCGCGCTGCTGGAACGCCGGGTGGACGCGGCGGTGTGCCGCCTCCCGCTCCGCGACGCCGGCCTCCAGGTGACGCTCCTGTACGACGAGCCGCGCGTCGTCCTCGTCGCCCGCGACCACCGCCTGGCCGGCAAGGACCACGTGACGCTCGACGACCTCGACGGCGAACCGATCCCCCGCCTGCCCGACCCGCTGTGGAACGCGCACTGGCGCCTCGTCCCCCGCGCGGACGGCCCGCTCGTGGAGTCGCCCGAGGAGAAGTTCGAGATCGTCGCCGCCGGCCAGGCCGTGGCCATCGTCTCCGCCGGCCTGCGCGCGGACCACCCGGGCGTCACCAGCGTCCCCCTGCAGGACGTGCCGCCGAGCCAGGTGGCGCTCGCGACGCGAGCCGACGACGACAATCCCCTGCTCATCCCGTTCCGCGAGGCCGCCCTGCTCCGCCTCACCGGCTGACACGGTGGGCGGCGAGGAGTGCGGTGGCGCCTGGGCGCGGCGACCGCCCGGTCGCCGCGCCCAGGCGGGGTCAGCCGGCGGCCACGGCGGTCAGTTCGTCCAGGACCAGCGTGCCGGTGTAGCGGGCGTCGGGGTTGATCTCGTTGAAGAAGATGCGGCGCAGGCTCACCGGGTACGCCATGCCGTCCGGCACGTCGTACGTGATCTGCTGCCACCCGGGTTCGGTGATGAAGGCGGGTTCGATCGTGTGCAGGGTGCCGTTGCGGTCGACGACCTCCAGGCGGGTCCGCTGGTCGTGACCTTCCGACCGCACCCACAGCTTGAACGCCGTCGGCTGGCCGGCCACCGGGAGGAGGCTGGCGGACGGCCAGATGCCGACGCCGCGCGTCTGGGTGCTCTGGGTGAAGTCGTAGTCCAGCTTCAGCCCGTTCCCGGCATGACCGTCAGGGGTGGAGGAGGCGGTGCCGGTGGCGCGCAGGCTCCAGAAGTCCCAGTTCGAGGTGTCGTCGAAGGTGTCCACGACGTCCTGGGAGGTTCCGATGCCGACGACCAGCTCGGTCCGCACGCCGCCGGCGGTCACCGTGACGACGTGCTCGCCCTCGGCGGCCCTGGCGGTGACGGTGAACGCGCCGTCGCCGGTCGGGGTCACCTCCAGCGCCGCCTTGTCGTAGGTGAGGCGGACGTCGGCGGGGTCGATGGGGGCGGCGTACCCGGCAGCGTCCGCGCCGTTGACCTCGAAGGTCCCCTGGGCGCCCTTCGTCAGGAGGTTGATGCGGCGGGTGCCGGTCTCCAGGCGGGCCAGCGGGCCCAGCACGGTGAGGTCGATGGCGCCGGCGGCCTTGCCGTGCTTGGCCGTCACGGTCGTCTCACCGGACGCCAGCGCGCGGAAGACGCCGTCGCGGTCCACCCGGCCGACCCGGCCGTTCTCGGCCCGCCACTGCGGCTTGATCTTGCGGGGCATGCCGGCGGGACCGTACGTCTCGTCGTAGGCGGCCGCCGTCAGCCGGCGGGTGAGCCCGGGGAAGACCCGCTCGGTACGCCACGACGCGGCGGCCTCAGGACCGGGGAACCGGTCGCGCTCGGTCGCCGTGCTCACCCAGAAGCCCTTGGCCTTGCCGCTGCCCTTGGGCAGGAACATGGCCAGCCCGGTCGGCACGGGACGGGTGCCCGCCGCGTCCGACGGCCGGTTGACGAGGTCCACCTGCCGCTGGCCCGGTTCGCGGACGACGAGCGTGGTCGAGCCGCCGCCGTCGAGGTTGAGCGCGGTGTGCGCCCCCAGCTTCACCATCATCCCGGCCAGCTCGTCCAGCCCGATGCCGCGGGAGAACTCGGGCTGCCGGCCGTCCACCGCGACCAGCCACATCCTGGTCCCGTCGGCGGAGAACCCGACGGCGGTGCGGGGCTCCGGCGTGTTGTTCTCGGGCGGGAGCCGGAGCGGCTCGCCGTCGGCGACGATGAGCTGGCGTCCGCTCACGGCCGCCTTGACCTTCATGTCGCCGGGAGCGCGTACGGCGTAGTCCACGGAGACCGGGTCGCCGACCCGCAGCGAGGACAGCACGTCGGCGCCGGCCTCCCGTCCCACCAGCACGAACGCGCCTTCGGCGATCGCGCCCTCGCGGGGGACGTCCACCACCTCGGTCACGACGCCGTCGCGCACGACCACCTCGATGGTCCGCGCGACGCCTCTGACCGGATGGCAGCGGCAGTAGGTGCCCCAGACCGGGGTGAACATCCCGATCTGGTCCTTGAGCAGCTCGGCCTTGTTGAGCGCGTCCAGGGGGACGGTCCTGCCGGGCAGCTTGACGGTGCCCTCGAAGACGATCTCGCCGATGGCGCCGATCTGGTCCTCGGAGAACATCACCGCCGTCTGGTTCGTCTGCGTCGCCTTCGTGTTGGGCAGCGGCGACTGCAGCAGCTCGCCGTCCTGGATGGCCACGCCCCACGGCGCGCCGGAGGCGGCGATGTCGAAGTAGTCGGCGTTCGTCGCCGCGATGGCGCCCGCTTCGCGCGCCATGTCGAGCAGCGGCCGCCGCGCGGCGACCTGGCCGGGGAACAGCCGCCCGATCTGCACGCCGGCCTTGAGGTCGACGGACATCTGGTACGTCTGCAGCCAGCCGGGCTCCCCGGTGGCGCCGTCGGGCCCGTACAGCTCGACCGTGCTCAGCTCGACGCCGGGAGCGACCGGCTGGGTTTCGCGGTAGGTCTCGGTGCGGCCCTCGACGACGACCGCCGCGGCGGCGGGCGGCGGCGTCGCCGCCGTCGCCACGTACGCCGGGCCGGTCAGGACGAGAGCGAGAGCCGCAGATAACAGGCTCCAGCGCCGCAAACCACGACGGGACATGACCATCCTCCTCAAACAGCGATACCGGCCGCGCGCCGGAGCATGTACGCGGTCACCGGCGCGAACTCGGCGGGCGTGAAGTTGTCCTCGATCGGCAGGACGGGCTCGTGCCGTCCCCTGGCGTGCGCCAGGAACAGGGCGATGTCGTTGGCGTCGGCGATCGACAGCGTGTGCAGGCCGGCCGCGATCGCCGCGCCCGCCATGCCGTGGTCGGCGATGACGAGATCGATCCGCGCGCCGCCGCCGGCCACCGCGGCGATCATGGACTCCATGTAGTCGGGCCGGTGGGTGTGCAGGATCGCCTCGTCGTGGAAGGCGCACGCGACCCCGCCGAAGAACCGGATCCCGGTCTCGCCGGCGGCGTGGGCCCCGACGGCGCGGTCGAGCCGGTGGTCGTCGAGGACGCGGACGATCCTGTTGCCCGCGTCCCGCAGGGCGCGCGCCAGGTCGGCGTAGTGGTCGAGCAGCCCGGTCGGGTGCCCGGTCGCCAGCAGCACCGTGCCGCCGCCGTCCCGCAGGAAGGGGGCGAGGGCGTCGGCGTGCGCCCTGATGCCGGCCAGCGTGTGCTCGGGCGCGATGTACCCGAGCTCGGGGTCGCCGTCGGTGATGCGGTCGCCGATGCCGGCCTCGACGGCGGCCACGACCTCGTCGATGGAGGCGGTACGCCAGTCCTCCAGGCCGAAGGTGTTGTCCAGGTCTCCCTTGAGCATCTTGTGCGCGTACGCCAGCGACTGCCGGCGGACGGTCCTGATGCCGCCGGACAGGCTGCGCTCGACGAGCAGGTCGCGCAGGTCCGCCTCTTCGTGTGCGATGCCCATGCCGTCAGCTCGCCGCGGCTGCGACGACGGGCCGGGCGGCGGCTTGCGGTGGGCGCCACGCGCCCTCGACCCTGGGGAACGCCCGCGCCGCTCCCTCGCCGATGCTCAGCCGCACCTTCGCCCCCGGCGACCAGCCGCTCTGGGCCGAGTGCACGATCACGACCGAGCCGCCGGCCTCGACGTAGGTGCGGACGACCGGGCCGAGGAACTGCACGTCGCGGACGACGCCGCGCAGCGTCCCCGGGCCGGGGGCGTCCTCCTCGCTGAGCGACACGTCCTCGGGGCGTACCGACACGTCCACCGGCGAGCCGGGCGAGACGGAGGACGACGTGCTCGCGGGCGTCGCGGGGAGCACCGCTCCCGCGACGTTCACCTCCCACGACTCGTCCGAGCCGCCCGCGTACTCCCCCGCCAGCCAGTTCGTGATGCCGACGAAGTCGGCGACGAACCCGTTGGACGGGGCCAGGTAGATCTCGTGCCCGCTGCCGAGCTGTTCCAGCGAGCCGTCCTTCATGACGGCGATCCGGTCGCCCAGGGCCAGCGCCTCCTCCTGGTCGTGGGTGACGTAGACGATCGTCGTCCCGGTGTCGCGCTGGATCTCGCGCAGCTGGGTGCGCAGCTGGATGCGGGTCTTCGCGTCGAGGTTGGACAGCGGCTCGTCCATGAGCAGCACCGACGGCCTGATCGCCAGCGACCGCGCGACGGCGACGCGCTGCTGCTGGCCGCCCGAGAGCTCGTTCGGCCGCCGGCCGCCGAGACCCGTGAGGCCGACCAGCTCCAGCGCCTCCTCGGTACGGCGGGCCCGCTCGTCCTTGGCCAGCTTCTGCGCCTTCAGCCCGAACTCGATGTTCTCCGCGACGGTGAGGTGCGGGAAGATCGCGTAGTCCTGGAACACCATGGACGTCGGCCGCGCGTCGGGCCCGTACCCTGACACGTCCACGCCGTCGATGAGCACGCTCCCGCTGTCCGGCTGGATGAACCCGGCGATCATCCGCAACGTGGTGCTCTTGCCGCACCCGCTGGAGCCGAGGAGGCAGAGGAACTCGCCGCGGCCGACGACGAGGTCGAGGTCGCGTACGGCCGGCACCCCGTCGAACGACTTGCACAACGACTTCAGTTCGATCATGGAATCTCCATCAGCAGGTGTCACAGGTCGTAGAGCCGCAGCCGGGAGCCGAGGGCGAGCTTCGCGACGGCGAGCCCGGCGAAGCTGACCACCATCAGGCCGGCCGCGACACCGGTCGCGGCGCCCCACTGACCGAACTCGGCGAGGTTGACGATGGTGGGCGCGCCCAGGCCGATGCCCGGCGAGGTCAGGAAGATCACGGCACTCAGCGTGTTGATCGCGTGGAGGAACCCGAACACGAGCGACGTGGTGAACGCGCCGCCCAGCAGGGGGAACATGATCTGGACGATGACCCGGGCACGCGAGGCGCCGAGGTCGGTGGCGGCCTCGTCGATCGACGGGCTGATCTGGTTGATGGTGGTCACCGCGGTCCGGTAGCCGACCGGGATGGCCCGCACGACCATGACCAGCACCAGGATCAGCGCGGTGCCGGTCAGCGCGATGGGCGGCTCGTTGAACGTGAGCAGCCACGAGATGCCGATCATCGTCCCGGGGATCGCCGACGGCAGCACCGCGAGCCCGTCCATCACGCCCCGGCCGAAGACCCGCGTGCGGTGCACGACGTACGCGGCGACCAGCGTGCTGATCGTCGTGATGATCGCCGCCGTGGCGGAGAACAGCGCGGAGTTGCGGATGTCGTCACCGCGCAGGAGGGCCGTCTGCCAGTGGTCCAGCGTCAGGCTCCAGTCCGCGCCCCATGCCCGGGTGAACGAGCCGACCAGGATGCTCCCGTAGATGAGGATCATCAGGACGCTCACCAGGCCGAGGACGGTGAGCAGGCCGCGCCGCACGGCCGCGGGCAGCGGCGCGGGCGGCAGGCTGCCCGTCTTCCCCGACACGGTGACGGCGGAGCGCCGCGCGAGCACGCGCCGCTGGATCAGGAAGAGGATCAGCGTCGGTACGAACAGCAGCACGCACAGCACCGCCGCCATCCCGAAGTCCTGCCGGCCCACGGCCTGCACGTACGCCTCGACCGACAGCACCTGGTACCCGGCGCCGATGAGGACGGGGTTGCCGAAGTCGGTGATGACGAACATGCCGACGAGCAGCAGCGCGTTCAGGATCGTGGGGAACGCCAGCGGCAGCGTGACCCGGCGGAACGTCTGGAACCAGGTCCAGCCGAGGTCCCGGCTGGCCCACTCCAGGGTGGAGCCGATGTTCTTCAGCGTCGGCAGCAGGGTCAGCGTGGCCATGGGGAAGAAGGCGAGCGTCTGCACGAGCCAGAGCCCGCCGAGCCCCAGGAGGCTGATGTCCAGGCCGAACAGCTCGTGCGTGATCAGGCCGCGCCGCCCGAACAGCAGCAGCACCGCCAGGCCGACGACGAACGGCGGCGAGATCAGCGGGAGCAGGGCCATCACCCGCAGCACGGCCCGGCCCCTGATGTCGGGCCGGCTGAGGGCGTAGGCGAACAGGAAGCCGACCACGGTGGCGCTCAGCGTCGAGGCCACGCCGATGACGACGGTGTTCTTCGCGGCCGTCGCCACGCGCGGCTCGGCCAGCCTGCTCCACGCCTCGCCGTCGGGCTCGAACAGCATGGCGACCGTCGGCACGAGGACGAGGAGGAGGAGCAGGCCGGCGACGTAGGCGACGAGCGTGCCCACCGTGATCCGGTCGGCCAGCAGGCGCCGGCGACTGCGTCGTTGCCAGTCCGGCGGGGTCCCGGGGGCCCGCTCTGTCCGCTCTTCCGGCCGCTCTTCCGGCACGACGGTCTGCTGGGTCGTCGAAGGCACCTGCATCAGACCCCGTACCGCTTGGCGAACTCCTTGGACACCGCGTCGCGCATCTCACCCGCGCGTACCGGGTCGTAGTCCACCAGGTCGAGCTCGGCGAGACCCTGCGCGCCGTCGGGCAGGTCCACGTCGCCGCGCACGGGGTAGGAGTGGACGAGGTCGACGATCATCTGGGACGCCTTCCTGCCCTGCAGCCACTGGACGAACTTCTCGCCGCCCTGGGGGTTCGGCGAGCCCTGGACGAGCGCGTTGCCGGAGATGACGACGCCGGTGGGCTTGGGGTAGACGAGCTCGATGGGGAACCCGGCCCCGCGCACGTTGAGCAGGTCGTGGGCGAAGGAGACGCCGGCGGCGTACTCGCCGGTGGCGACGAGCTGCGACGGCGCTCCACCGCTGTCGGTGTACTGGCCGATCAGCTTGTGGAACTCGTCGAGGAACTTCCACGCGCCCGCCTCGTCGCCGTGGCGGAAGATCTGCGTCGCCACGAACGTGTACCCGGTGCCGGACAGCGTCGGGTTCGGCATGACGAGCTGGCCCTTCAGGTCGGGGCGCAGCAGCTCGTCCCACGTCGTCGGGAGCGGGGCTCCGCCGGTCTCCTCCTTCCACCGGTCGGCGTTGACGCCGACGGTCATCAGGATGAGCTCGTTGGCGTGCCAGTAGCCCTCGGGGTCGACGAACCGCTTGTCGATGCCCTCGGCCGCGGGCTTGACCGACCGGATCAGCTTCTCCTTGGCGAGCGGTCCGGCGTCCCCGCTGGCCAGGCCGATCACGTCGGCCGCCGGACGGCCCGCCTCGGCCTTCAGCCGCGCCAGGAGCTCGCCGGCGCTCTGCCGCAGCACCTCGACCTCGGTGCCGGTCTCGGCCGTGAACGCCTCGGCCAGGCGCCGGGCGGGCTCTTCCGGCATCGGCGTGTACCAGGTCACCGTGCCGCCGCCGGACGCGGACGCGGCGTCGTCGCCGCCGCCGGACCCGCAGGCCGACCCGAACATGAGGAGTGCGAGAGAGAGCGCGCCTGCGGCGACTCGTAACAGGGACTTGTGCATGAGTGACCGCCTTCGGATCGATGCGCCCACAGGAAGGGGACGCAAGGTCACGATGCACGAAATGGTGTTATCTGCGACGCGAGGTGTCAATACCTCTTGTAGACCACTTGGCCGGTCGTCAGCCCAGAGACGTCACCTTGTGGGTCACTCCGCGGGGGTGTCCGAGGTCCTCCTCAGGGGTCGCCGTCAGGTCCAGCTCCGATGTGATCATGTAGCGGTCGCCGCGGAACAACGTCTGGGTGAACTCGATGGGAACGCCGTCCGACGTGCGGGTCGCCGTCCTGAAGAGGAACGCGGGAGAGTACGGCGGCGCGTCCAGCACGCCCGACTCCTCCTGGCTGAGCACCGTCGGCTCGATGGTCTGCGTACCGGCCGCCACCTTCAGGCCGTACCTCTCCGACAGCAACCGGTAGAGGGACTTCTCCTCCAGCTCGCCGGCGGGCAGGCCGGGCACCAGCGCGTCGGGCAGCGTCGTGGTGGCCAGCGCGATCGGGTCGCCGTCGGCCAGCCGCAGCCGGCGGATCGTCACGACGGTGTCGGACGGCGCGATCTGCAGCCGCCAGCTCATGCGCACGCCCGCGTCGGAGCGCTCCACGCCGACGACGCGGGTCGAGGGCGTGATGCCCCGCCTGCGCAGCCCCATGGAGAACGACGACGCCGTCGGCGACTGCGTGATCGTGGGCCGCGCGACGTAGGTGCCGCTGCCCTGCTTGCGGATGAGATGGCCGTCCCTGACCAGGTCGTCGACGGCGCGCCGCACCGTGAGCCTGGAGACGCCGCAGTCCTCTTCGAGCACCCGCTCGGGCGGAATCGGATCTCCCACGTTGAGGTCTTCGAGCAGGCTCATGATCCGCTCGCGGACCATGTTGTGCTTGCGCCCGCGACGAGCGTCCGCGTCGCTCACGTCCACCCCCTCCTGCCCTCTGAATCCCCTTTACGGTGACACCCGCAGTTCCCCCGCATTTTACGTCACGGCCACGGATTGGTATTGACGACTTGTATACCAACTCTTACAGTCACCGAAGAATCATGACCTTCCGGTGAACCAGGGCGGGGCGTGATGACGCCACCGCCACTCCTCCGTCCCATGGCTGGCCGCGACCGTCAGGCCGGGTCCGATCATCGTCGCATCAGGGCCGACGCATGACCACCCTGCCCCGATCCGCGCCTTCCCCCGACCGGGCTCAGCCCTGAGCAGCATCGTTCCGACAAAGGAGCACCGATGGGCAACCACATGGTCAATCGACGTCATCTCTTCGGGCTCGCGGGCGCCGGCGGCGCCGCCCTCGCGATCCCCGGCCTGTTACCGACGCCGGCGAACGCCGCCGTCCCGCACCCGCCCGCCGCGTGGCCCACCGAGTTCGTCGAGGTGACGCCCCGCGTCGAGGGGGACATCGCCTGGTACGACGTCTCGCACTGGGGCGTCGAGGGCAAGGGCTGGTCCGACACGGTGGCCTTCTACGACCGGCTGCCGGCCAAGGCGGAAGGCGTCGTGACCCCCGAGGTCTGGGTGCGCAGCCGCAACTCCTCGGGGCTCCTGACCCGGTTCGTCACCGACTCGACCATCTTCCGGGCCCGCTACCGGCTCAGCCTGGCCACCGTCTCGATGTACCACATGCCCGCCATCGGCCACAGCGGCGTGGACCTGTACGCGCGCACCCCGGAAGGACACGACGCCTGGCTCGCCAACACGCACCCGGCGGCGCAGAACGTCGACCAGCAGATGGGCATCGCGGTCGACCCGGGTGAGCGCCTCTACACCGCGTACCTGCCGCTGTACAACAGCCCGCAGCGGCTGGAGATCGGCGTCCAGGCCGGCGCCAAGTTCCTCGGGGTCGCGCCGCGCACCACCCCGCCCGCCGTCTTCTACGGCAGCTCGATCATGCAGGGCGGCGTCGCGTCCAGGCCCGGCATGTCCATCACCGCGCTCCTGGGCCGCCGCTTCGACGTCCCGACCATCAACCTCGGCTTCTCCGGCAACGCGCGCATGGAGCCCGAGATCGCCCAGCTCCTCACCGAGCTAGACGCGTCCGTCTACGTGGTCGACAGCTCCCCCAACATGAACCCGCAGCAGATCACCGAGCGCGCCGAACCCTTCGTCCGCATTCTGCGCGCCGCCCGCCCCGACACGCCCATCGTGATGGTCGAGGACCGCCGGTACGGGGACGGCCAGTTCGTCGAGTTCCGCCGCACCCGCAACGCCCAGAACGCGGCCGCCCTGCGCACGGCCTACGAGAACCTGCGCGGCTCCGGCGTCAGAGGTCTGTCCTACCTCTCGGCCGACAAGCTCCCCGGGCCTGAGGAGCTGGTGGACGGCTCGCACCCGAGCGACCTCGGCATGGCGACGTACGCGAAGGCGTACGAGAAGGTGTTGCGCCCGATCCTGAACAGACGAGGCCACTGAGCTTCGCGGGAACCTCCTGCCAAGCTGGAGCGTGCCCCGGGGCTTGCGGCAAGGCCCGGGGCACGGCCCAGACTGGGGCGGGGCGGGAGCCCGACCTACTCGGCGGCGGGTTCGACGATCATGAAGGGGGCGGTGCCGACCGCCATGTTCCCCGCCTTGTCGGTGGCCCTGTAGGACAGGACGTGCGCGCCGGGCTGGTCGACCTTCAGCGGCTTCGTGTAGACCGCGAACGGCTGGCCGTCCAGCGAGTACTCCACCTTGTCCAGCCCTGAGCCGACGTCGCTCGCCGTCAGCGTCACCGTCGCCGAGCCCACGTAGTTCCAGGCCCAGTCCTGGGTGCCGGTGAGCGCGGCCGACACCTGCGGCAGCGTGGTGTCGTCCTCGGGAGAGACCACGGTGAACCGCAGCGTCGCCACCGGCGAGGTGTTGCCGGCCCTGTCGGTGGCCCGGTACGCGAAGGTGTGCGCGCCGGACTCGGTGACCGACACCGGGGACGGATATTCGGCGTAGGGCTCGCCGTCGAGCGAGTACTCCAGTGTGGCGACCCCCGACTCGGTGTCGCTCACCGAGAGCATCACGGTCGCCGAGCCGACGTAGTTGCCCGCCGAGTCCTGCCGGCCCGACAGCTGTGCCGAGACCTGCGGCGGGGTGGTGTCCCCGCCCTGCGAGGCCGCCACGGTGAACGTCACCGAGCCCACCTCCGAGGTGTTGCCCGCCTTGTCGGTCGCCCGGTACGACACCGTGTGCTCGCCGGGCTGATCCACCGGCAGCGGCTCCGTGTACGCCGCGAACGGCTGGCCGTCCAGCGAGTACTCCACGGTGTCCACGCCGGACCCGGTGTCGCTCGCCGTGAGCGTCACCGTCGCCGCGCCTACGTACTGGCCTTCCTCGTTCCTGTCGCCGGTCACCTCCCCGGTGACCTCGGGCGGCGTGGTGTCCTCGCCCTGCGGAGCCACCACGGTGAACGTCACCGAGCCCACCTCCGAGGTGTTGCCCGCCTTGTCGGTCGCCCGGAAGGTCACCGTGTGCTCGCCGGGCTGGCCGACCGAGAACGGGGCCGTGTAGGCGGCGAACTCGCCGCCGTCGAGCGCGTACTCGACGGTGTCCACGCCGGACTCGGTGTCGGCGGCCGAGATCGTGACCGTCGCCGCGCCGACGTAGGCGCCCTCCTCGTTCTGGTCGCCCGCCACCTGCGCGGCGACCTGCGGCGCGGTCGTGTCCTCGCCCCCGCCGTCGGTGACGACGAACTCGCCGACCATCTGGCCGTGTCCTGGGATCACGCAGGAGTAGCGGTACTTGCCCGGAGTGAGGTTCACCTGGGCGACGTGCCGGCCGCCGTCGGCGTCGAAGGGGCTGGCGATGATGTTGAGGTTGACGTCGTGGTTGTAGCCGGGGGTGGAGACGTCGAACGTCAGCGTGTGCGTCATGCCGGTCGTGTTGCCGGTGGCCGTGCTGTTCTCGAAGACGATGGTGGCGGGGCCCGCCGTCGCCGACTCGGGCGCCGTCTTGTACGCGGTCATGCTGTCGTCGGCGGTCCAGGTCAGCACCTGCTCCGCGGCCTTCACGGAGACGGCCTGCGTACGAGGCTGGACCTCGGCCTGGACGGAGGTGAGGAAGAGCGCGGGAAGCGCCACGGCGAGCAGCACCACGGCGAGCCGCGGCGCCGTCACCGCCGCGCGCACTCGACGTAAGAGGGAGACATGCATGGGTCGATGCACCTTTCCGAGCTGGTGGGGGTGCCGGGCGCAGGGGGGGACGGCGCCCGGCACCCGGCCTAGAGTTCGCGCACGCGGATGTTGCGGAAGTCGATCACGTCGCTGTCGCCGTGGTTCTGCAGCCCGATGAACCCGCTGATGAACTGGCGCAGGTCCGTGGGCGGGTCACCGGCGCGCGACGACGCCTTCCCCGGCGTGTTGTCGAACTCGCTGATCACCGTGCCGTTGCGGATGATCGTGTAGTGCTGGCCGACCACCCTGACCTCGTAGTCGTTCCACTGGCCCTTCGGGGTCGCCCCGGCCCGGCTCAGGCTGTTGGGCGAGAAGTTGTAGATGGAGCCGGTCTTCTGCGGCTCGCCCGTGTCGCCGTCGTAGATCTGGATCTCGTGGCCGCAGAAGATCGCGACCCACGCGGGTGACGTGCGCGCCGAGCCGGCCGTGCCGCAGCTTCCCGCGGGACGCTGCTCCAGCGGGGTCCTCAGGTCCGGGAACCGGACGAAGACGCCGCTGTTGGCGCGGGTCGTGCCGGGCGAGCTGTCACGGAACTGCAGCCGGACCGAGAAGTCCGCGTACGCCTTGTCCGCGTACCACAACATGCCCAGGCCGCCCGAGCTGCGGATCGTGCCGTCCGGCTGGAGGGTGAACCGCCCGGACGGCGCCTGGCTCCAGCCCAGCAGCGACGACGCCGTGCCGTCGAAGATGGACTCGTACCCGCTCACCTTGCCGACCTCCGACTGGCGGCCGGCCTCGCGCAGGGCGTCCGCCTCCTGGGCGGTGACGACGCCGTCCGCCAGGAGCTGGTCCACGACGGCTTGCACGTGCTTGACGAACTGGTTGTGGTTCTTCCACTGGCGCTCGTCGTCGATCAGGTCGTTGATCGTGCAGCCGCCCGCGACGACCTTGTTGCGCACGCCGGTGAGCGTGTCGAGGAACTGCACCGTCGGCCTGGCGTCGGGCGCGCCGCAGCCGACCGTGACGACGATCTTCCCGGTGGCCTGCTCGCCGTCGGCGTAGGTGACCTTCAGCGTCGCCTGGTAGACGCCGAAGCCGGGGTAGGTGTGCGTCGGGGCGGCCTGCGTGGAGGGCTCGCTGCCGTCGCCGAAGTTCCACTCCCACGCCACGCCGCCGGCCTGGGCGCTGGAGAACGTCATCGTCCTGGGGTCGGCGTTCTGCCGGGCCGGGCGCACCACGGCCGCGCTCGGGTCCGGCGTCGCGGGGCCGCCCTTGTAGGTGATGCGGATCAGCTTCTGGTTGGGGTGCAGGCTGAAGAAGCCGTTGCCGTAGTCGAGCATGTAGAGCGCGCCGTCGGGGCCGAACTTCGCGTCCATCCACGACTGGACTTGGTTCGCGCCGGTGCCGCCCGGGATGATGTGCCGCAGGTCCTCGGCGAACGCCGGCCGGCCCGCGTCCTTCGCGGTCTCCGGGTCCACGGTCACGGCGATGCGGTTGTTGCTGTTGCCCTCGTCGCCGATGAACCACTTGCCGTCCCAGTACTCCGGCCACGCGACCCCGCTGGCCGTGTCGACCAGGGAGCGGTGGTAGGTCGGGCCGGACATGACCGCCTGGTTGCCGCCCTTGAGGTACGGCATGGTGAAGGTCTCCTCGCCCTGCTGGTACGACGGGAGCCCGCTGCCGTCCTGCCGCTCCGGGTAGACGGGGCCGCCGCCCTGCGGCGAGTACCAGATCATGTTCTTGCGCGCCGGCGGGATGTCCACCAGGCCGGTGTTGCGCGGCGAGGTGTTCTTCAGGTCGTCGCAGTCGTACCAGTCGGCCGGCTGCGTGGCGTCGCTGTTGCTGCGGTCTCGGTAGGGCTGCTTGTCGCCCATGCAGTACGGCCAGCCCTGGTTGCCGGCGGAGGTGAGCACGGTCGCGGTCTCGTACTTCGCCGGGCCCCACGTCTCGCTCGGGCCGAAGGCGTCGGGGCCGACCCAGCCGGCGGTGATCCAGTCGTTCACCTTGTCCCACTGGAGCCGCGCGATGTTGCGCACGCCCATCACCCAGATCTCGGGGCGGGTCTTGCCGCCGCCCTCCTCCTTGCCGGTGAACAGGTTGCCCTCGGGGATCGTGTAGGTGCCGTCGGGCTCGGGGTGGATGCGCAGGACCTTGCCGTTGAGGTCGTTGGTGTTCCCCGCGGTACGCCGGGCGTCCTGGAACGAGGTGCCCTTGTAGTCCTGGGTCCAGTTGTTGCCGGAGTAGCCGCTGGATCCGCCGGAGGAGTTGCTGTCACCGGTGCCGATGTAGAGGTTGCCGTCGTCGTCGAAGGCCATGCCGCCGCCGGCGTGGCAGCAGCTGTGGATCTGGGTGTCCCACGCCAGCAGGTCCTTGCGGCTGTCCAGGTCGATCGTCTGGGTCCGCGACTCGTAGCTGAACCGGGAGACCGTGCGCTTGCCGATGCGCCGGTCGCGGTCGATCGAGGCGTGCGGCATCCAGTAGACGTAGATGTAGCCGTTCTCCGCGAAGTCCGGGTCGAGCGTGATGCCGACCAGGCCCTCCTCGTTCTTGACCAGCTCGTCCCCGCTGCCGCGGTTGCCCATGACGGGCAGCGTGGCGAGCAGTTTGACCTGCTTGGTGCGCGGGTCCCACTGGTGGATGGTGCCGCAGCCGAGGCCCACCTTCGGGTCGTTCCAGTCGGGGACCGCGCCGGTGGCGCAGGCCGCCTTGCCGATGTAGAAGACCTTGCCGTTCGGCGCGACGGTCAGGCCGTGCGGCTCGCCGATCTGGTCCATCTGGCCCTGCGCGTTCTGACCGGTCAGCCGTTCCACGGCGTAGTTGGAGGCGATGGTCGCCTGGCAGTCGCCCCTGACGATGCCGGCCGCCCACCGGATGGCGCCGGTGAGGTGGGTGCGGAAGTGCTTGTCGGCGTAGCTGTCCGCGGTGCCGCCCATGCCGGTGTAGAAGGACCGGCCGCCGTCGTAGTCACGGCACCAGGAGACCGGGTGGAACGCGCCGTTGCCGTCCATCTTCGGGTTGTACGTCCACTCCTCGACCTGCGCGATCGTGTGGACCTTGCCCACCGGGTTCGGGCTCCAGCTCAGCCACTTGTCGGTCCGCGACAGGGTGAGCGGCAGCCCCTCGTTCGCCGGGTGCCGCCGGTCGACGATGTCCACGGTGGCCTTCTGCGCCTTCGGCTCGGGGGGAGGCGCGGCGTCGGGCCCGTACAGCCGCAGCTCGGCGAGCTGGGTCAGCGGCTCGCCGCTGTTCGCGGTGATGTCGAGCCGGTAGTACTGGTACGCCGTGTCGTTCTCGAACTCGTACTCCTTGGTCTCGAATCGCTGGGGGAAGGTCTCCCCGCTGCGCTTGTCGAGATCCGTCCAGGTCGTCCCGTCCTGCGAGCCCTTGAGCGTCCAGTCCTTCGGGTCCCGGCCCGCGAAGTCGTTGGCCGAGGTCAGCGCGTAGTGCGCGATCGCGACGGGCTTCTCCAGCTTGCCCTGCACCCATGCGGTCGGCGTCCTGGCCAGCCACTTGGTGTCGTTGTCGCCGTCGAACACCTTGTCCTTGGTCTCGTTCGGCGGGTTCTCGCCGCTCGCCGCGCTCTCCGTCACCTTCTCGGCGATGGGCAGGGCGCCGACGGGGCGGGTGCCGATCAGCTCGGTGAACCAGGCCGAGTCGACCTGCGCCTTGGCGGCGTCGCGGATGCCGACGAACCCGCCGCCGTTCCTGATGAACGTCTGGAAGGCGGCGAGCTGCGCTTCGTCCAGGGTGACGCCGTTGGCGGACAGGAACACCACGCCGCGGTAGCGGGCCAGGTTGTCGGCGGTGAAGACCGCGGGATCCTGGGCCTCCTCGACGGTGAACCCGTTCTTCTTGCTCAGTTCCCTGATCGCGGTCACGGCCGTCCGCACCGGGTCGTCCTGCTGCGCGGCCAGGCCGCTGAAGACCAGCACGCGGACGGCGGCCTTCTTGGCGTCCGGGGCGGCGGGGGCCTGGGCCAGGGCCGGCGTGACGGCCGGTGGCGCCAGGCCGAGCACCAGGACGGCGATCGACAGCGTTGTCAACACGCGCCGCCAGAAAGATGATCGGGACGGTAAACGGTCTGTTCGACCCATCGTCGCTCCTCGGGATCGAGAGTGGCTCGGGACCTGTCGCGGATGTCGAGGGTTTTTCTAGTGGCCCGTGTGACCGTCGCCGGGCTGACCTGGCACGTTCCCGTTCTCGTCGGTCACCTTGAAGATGCCGGCCATCCCCATGTCGGAGTGGCTCTGGACGTGGCAGTGGTACATCCACGCCCCAGGCCCGACCCGCTCGCCCGCGATCAGCTGGAAGCCGAACGACTCGGCGGGCCCGCAGATCTTGGTGTCGATGATCCGGCTCGGGTCGTCGGGGCTCTCCAGCATGCCGGTGCGGTTGTCGGCCCAGCGGTGCCCGTGGATGTGGAAGGTGTGGTAGAACTCGCCGTGCGTGATCACGATCCACTCCACCCGCTCGCCGGCCTTGGCCACGAACTCGGGCGCGTCGTGCGCGGGGCGGTTGTTGATCATCATGTCGTTGAAGACGACGGTGAACGTCTTGTCCGGCCTGACGTCCTTCTTCCGCCGGACCACCAGCGGGCCGTAGAGCCCCTGCCGGATGCCAACCGTGCCGTGCGGGGTGCCCACCACGTGGTCGTGGTAGTGCCAGTAGCCGGCGCTGCCCGGCTCGATGCCGGCGCCGCCCCCGCGCTTGCCCTGCGCGTGGGTGCGCCAGATGTAGGTACGCCGGCCGCCCGGCTCGACGACGCCGTCGTTCAGCCGGGTGCCGTCGCTGGCCACGTCGTAGTCCACGCCGTGGACGTGCAGGCTGGCCGCGACGTCGAGGGTGTTGACCATCTCGATCTCCAGCGTGTCGCCTTCGACCATCTCGATGAGCGGCCCGGGGATCGTCGCCTTGCCGGGCTCCAGGCCGTAGCCGAGCTGGCCGTCCGCCAGCCGCTCGGCGTACAGGGTGATGCGACGGACCGCGCCCGCGGCCGGGCCGGCCTGGGACGACGCCGCGGTGGGTTGCGTGGTGACCAGGGGTGCGAGGGCGGCGGCCGCCGCCGAGGTGGTGAAGGCACGCCGGGAGAGCAGGTTTTTGGCCATGCCGCTAGGTACTTCGGTCATGGTTCCCCAATCGGTGACGCTTGCGAGGGTGTTGTGCGGGTGCTCGGGGCGGGGTAGTTAGACCGATCTTCGATCGAAGTACGCGCCATTTCCGGCGAAATGTCAAGAAGTAACACCGAAAGCGTCAGAACTTCAGCTCATATCCGGCTAAGGACCGGCAGGTCATCGGCGTTAGGCCGGCGCTCACTCCCCGTGGCCGTCGTACGAGCGAGCGACTCATCAGACAAGTGGCCGGATGCGGCCATCGTGCCCGGCCATGCCGCACCATCTCGGCTGATGACGGCCTCCCGATCGCCCTACGTGACGGATCGTGACGAGAATGGCGGCTGGACAACGAGTGAGCCCGGGTGTTATCGATGGGCACAACGCGATCCCTTTATACGGCCTTTATGTCCAGCACCTCCCCCCTCGCTCTTCTCCCCCTCCCCCAGCGCAAAGTCCTGAGCGCCCTTTGGAGTGGTGATTGTGTTGACGTCCTCCCCGCGCCTGAAGGCGGGGAGCGGGCTGCCACCCTGACGCCCGCTCTGTGTGAGACGGTGAGACCAGGCACGGCTCGTGTCGCCGCCCGTGTCCTGAGCCCCGTCCGACCTTTCAGAGAAACCCATGCACCTTCGACACGCCCTTTCCCTCCTGGACCTTCTCGAACGCACGTGGTCTTCCCTGCTGCGGCCACAAGGAGCTGACCGAGCGCTGGCCCGCCTGCGTGGTGATCGCCCTGTCCTCGGTGGCGGCGGAGGGCTACCGCTCGGGCTCGTTCTGGCCCGCCTGGTGGGCGGCGACAGGACGCAGGGGCCGTCCGGAAGACGCCCGGCAGTTCGGCGAGGCGTTCTCGGCGGCGCTCGACCGCCTGGGCCTGCCCGGGCAGGACGCGCCGAACCGACATCTCGCCCCGATTCTGCTGCACGCGGGCGTGCCGGACTCCTGCCTGGAGGGGTTCCTGCGTTACCTGCTGGAGGGCCGGGCCGACGAGTTGGACGAGCCTGTACGCCGGCTGGTCGAACACGACGACGACCTCGCGGGCGAACTGACCGAGCGATGCCTTGACCTGCTGGAGCGCCTGCGCTCTCCCGCCCAGGAGACCGGCGATCCCGGCCTGCCGCGCAGGATCGCAGACCAGACCATCGCCCTGGTCCGCGCGGATGTCATCGACCCGGTACCGCCCGCAGAACGTCCGGAGATCACTCTTGCGCCGTTCGGCGGCGGTGTGCGGCTGCGCCCTCCCGGTTCGTCGGTCGTCCTGCTCGACGGGGAGCAGGCGCCGGTCGGCCCCAACGGGCACATCCTGATCACCGCCCCGGACGTGTCCCTCTCCATGAACGGCCAACCGGTCAGCCTGATCGATGCGGCGGATCCCTTGCTGATCTTCGCGGAGGACGGTCACCGGCTGCCCGCCAACCGCGCACTGCCCTCTGATGCCTTCTGGGCCGTCTTTCCCGCCGGCCGCGAGCTGACCGGCGATCCTCCGCCGCGTGTGATCGCCGACTCCGTCTGCTGGCCCGGCTGGCGGCTGGCTCGGGCTCGCGCGGCAGATTGGTGGCGATCTCCGACGGCTGCCTGCGCACCCGGCGCAACGAGCCGCATCATGACGAGCTCAGCCGGGCCGCCGCCCTGACCGTTCTGCGCCGCCTGTCCGGGCTTTCGGATGAGAGCGGCCGGTGAGATACGGCATGCTGGGTGAGATGGACGAGAGCTCCGAGAGTGTGGCGTTCGGGATCGACGCATTCACACTCGACGATCGCATGCGGCTGTTCCACTTCGCCGCGGCCGAGAAACGGCACGAATACCTGTGGCTGCTGCGCGCCTTCGACCGTGGCCGCGCCAACTATCAGGTGCTGCTGCACGCCTCGCAGGCCCGCGAGCTGCTGCGGGCGTTGCGCGAGGAGCATCCGTCCTGCCCCCCGGTCGACGACGTGCAGCCGCTGCTCGACTCGCTGGCCGACTGGCGGCTGCTCGACCGCAGCTATGACGGCACCCGCGCGGCCAACCTGGCCGAATACCGCAACCGTCACTACGTCTACCAGTTCACCCAGGCGGGATACCGCGCTTACCGGGCGGTGGAAGAGGTGCTGGGCGCGGGGCTGGAGGACGCGCAGCTGTCCCGGCTCGTCTTCCCCGACATCCTGGCCGACCTCAAGGCCCTGGCCGAGGCGGGCCGCGCCGGCGACGGCGAGGAGGTCTACCGCAAGCTGAGCCGGCTCGACGCCGTCCTGTCCGACATGGCGATGCGGGCCGCCCGCTTCTACCTCATGCTCGGCGACCTGGCCCGCACCAATGACACCAGTCCTGAGGCGTTCCTGGCGCACAAGGACGCGCTGCTGACCCACATGCGCGAGTTCACCGCCGAGCTGGCCCGTTACCAGCCGCTCCTGGCCGCCGCCGTCGAAGAGGTGGCCGGCACCGGCGCGGAGCGGCTGATCGCTCTCGCGGCGGGCGCGGACGAGCGGCTCTTCCGCAGCCCGGCCGAGCGGGAGGAAGACTGGCGGCAGCGCTGGTCCGGCCTGGTTCACTGGTTCGCCGACGGGGCCGCGAGCGAGGCGGAGCGGTTGCAGGGGGCGACCGTGACCGCCATCGCCGGGGTTCTGGCGCTGCTGCGCCGGGTGACCGAGGCCCGACGGGGCGGGGTGAGCCGGGAGAGCCAGTTGCGCCATCTGGCCCAGTGGTTCGTCGCCTGCCCCAGTGACGACGACGCGCACGCGCTGTTCCAGGTCACCTTTGATCTGGGCTCCCCCCGCCATGTGGCGGTCCCCTATGACGAGCCTGAGCTGATCCCCAGCAGGCTGTCGTGGTGGGACGCCGAGCCGGTGCGGGTTGCGCGCACGCTCGTGCAGTCGGGCCGCACGCCGGGTCTGCACGGGGTGGGCCGGATCGAGCGCAACGAGGCGCAGCGCCAGCGGCTGCGGGCGGAGCAGCTCAAGGCGCAGGCGGAGCGCCGCTCCTCCGTCGCCGCGCTGGCCGGTGACGGCGTCTACGACCGGGTGCTCGACGAGCCGGAGACCCAGGCGTTGCTGAGCCTGCTCGACCTGGCGCTGTCGGCCCGGGTTCCGGCGAGCAGGAGCGTCACCGCCAGCGGGGCGGCGCACGGAGTCCGGCTCACCTTGCGCCCGTGTGCCGGCTCGACGACGGTCGCGACCGTACGCGGCCGCCTCCATCTCGACGGTCTGCGCTTGGAGGTGTCCGCGCTGTGAGAGTCGCCGCCGACGTGTCACCGCTGGAGCTGGCCGACTATCAACGGGCCGTGCGGCTGCTGCTGCGCCACCCGCTGATCACGCCCACCTACCCTGACAGGAACGCGCTCCCGCTCATCAGACGGTGGGCGGCGCAGTTGCGCGCGGATCTGTCCGAGGTGCTGGGATACCGACTCCTCACCACCGCCGACACCGCCAGGCTGCTGCGGGCGCATGACCGGCTCGACGCCACCACGCCTGCCCTGACCAGGACCGACCGGCCTTTCAACCGCAGACGCTACGCCTACCTGATGCTGACGCTGGCCGCACTCGGCCGCTCGGGCACGCAGATCGCGCTGAGCGAGCTGGCCGACGCGGTCGCGGCCGACGCCGCCAGGATCGACGGCCTCGGCATGGACACCGAGCGCAAGCCCGACCGCGACGCGTTCGTGGACGCGGTGGCCTGGCTGGAGCGGCGGGGCGCGCTCGCTCTGGCCGACGGCTCGGCGTCCGCCTGGGTCAACGACCCCGACAGGGCCGAGGCGCTCTACGACATCGACAGGGAGATCATCGGCGCCATCTACCGTCCCAGCAGGGTCCTGCAGCACGTCGGCTCGGTCACCGCGTTGCTCGACACCGATCAGAACCTGATGCGCGGGCAGGCCACGACGCGCAGGGCGGCGGCCAGGAAGGCGCGCCGGCTGGTTCTGGAGCAGCCGGTCGTCTACTACGCGGAGGCCGACGAGTCGCTGCACGGCCAGCTCCGCTCACCCAGCCTGATCGAGGACCTGGAGCGGCTGACCGGGCTGAGCGTGGAGCGCCGCGCGGAGGGCGTCGCCATCATCGACACCTCTGGACGGTTGTCGGACGTGCGTTTCCCGGGCGGCGGCACGATCGCGCAGGCGGCGCTGCTCCTGGCCGCGCGCATCGCCGCGTACTGCGGGCCCGGCAACCGGCGCAACCCTCCCGCGCTGCTGCCCGCGCCCAGCGCCGCAGAACGCCTGGCGGAGGCGGCGGCGCGGATCGACGCGGCGCTGCCCCGGGCCAACGTGCTGGCCGAGCTGGCCGTGCCGGACAAGCCCGAGACGGCCACGGCGGACGAGGCCGTCCATCCCTTCCTGCCCGAAACCTGGCTGCGGCGCGTCATGCGTGAGCTCGTCGGCCACTACGGAGCCGCCTTCGGCGCCGTCTGGCGGGCCGACCCCGACCGGCTGCTCGATAAGGCCGTCGCGCTCCTGGCCAAGCTGCGGCTGGTGGCGGTCGTCGAGGGCGGCGTGCTGGCGCTGCCCCTGCTGGCCCGCTATCGCGGCGTCACCGCCGAAGTGAAGCAGCGCGGCGTCACCGCCGAGGTGAAGCAGCGCCCCGAACAATCCGCTCTCTTCGAGGATGTGAAGTGACCAGGTTCGTCCCGACTCGTGCTGGGATCATCAATCTGTGGGACTACCGGGACGAGGAGTTCGTCTTCGCGGGCGGCTGGCTCATCCTGCGCGGCCCCAACGGGTCGGGCAAGACCAAGGCGCTTGAGGTGCTGTTCCCGTTCGTGCTCGACGGGCGGATCGATCCCAAGCGGCTCAACCCGTTCGCCTCAGAAGACCGGACGATGAAGTCCAACCTGCTCTTCCGCGGGCAGGACTCCGCGCTCGGCTACGTGTGGATGGAGTTCCGCGATCCCGGCACCGGCACGTCGGTCACGGCCGGCATCGGCCTGCACGCCCAGCGGCACCGCGACACCCCCGTACGCTGGCATTTCGTCCATGACGGCCGCGTGGGCGAGGACTTCTCCCTCCTCACGCCCGACGACAGGCCGATGACCCGCAAGCAGCTCGCGGCCGAACTGGGCGAGCAGGCGCTGATCGGCTCGGCCTCCGACTACCGGGCGGCCATCGACCGGCGCCTGTTCGGGCTGGGCAGAGAGCGCTACGAGCAGCTCATCACTCTGATCCTCACCTTGCGCAGGCCGCAGCTCGCCAAGAACCTCGATCCGGCCAAGCTGTCCGACACGCTGACCGACGGCCTGCGCCCGATCGACGACGAGCTGATCGCCGAAGCGGCGCGTTCCTTCGACGACATGGAGTCGGTGCAGCGCACCCTGGAGGGGCTGGTGGCCGCCGACGAGGCCACGGCCGCGTTCCTGTCGAGCTACAGCACCTACCTGCGGACCCACGCCCGCTGGGCCGCCGACGCGCTGACCCGCCGGCGCGAAGAGGTGGCCGGGGCCGTCGAGTCCCGCCGGGTGGCGCAGGAGAAACTGGCCGTCGCTGAGCAGGAGCGGTCGCTGGCGGAAGCCCGCACCGCCACCGCCGAGGACGTCCTGGCCGGGTTGCGCGCCCGGCTGGACCAGCTCAAGTCGAGCTCCGCCTACGAGGCTCTGCAGCAACTCGCCGACCTCGAACGCCTGGTGCGCACCTGCGCCGACGCCGCCTCCGGCGCCCAGGCCGAGCTGGAGCGGCGCACCGCGGCCAGGAACAGGGCCGTGGCCGGGCTGGAAGACGCGCGGCGCAATCTGGCCGAGCTGGAGTCGGCCGTCTCCAGGACCGCGGGTGAACTCGCCGACGAGGCCCGCGCCGCCGGCATCCCGTGGAGTTCCGAAGACGCCGGGGAGGACGGCTTCGCCGATCGCGCCGGCGCCCGGGTCGCGGCCCGCGCCGACGACGTACGCGCGGTCCGGTCCGCGCTGACCGTCCTGGGCAAGGCCGAGCAGGCCCGCGACCTGGCCCGAGCTGCGCTCGACCGGGCGCAGTCGGCCCTGGCGCAGGCCGAGGAGGCCGAGGCGGACGCCGAAGCCGAGGTCGAACGGACCAGGGGCGCGGCGCGCGAGGCGCTCGCGGCGTGGGCCGGCCGCCACGACGTCGCGGCGGCCGACGCCACCGCCCTGGCCGAGGCCCTGGACCAGGTGGGCGAGCCCGACGCGCCCACCCTGGACGCGGTCTTCGGCGAGCTGACGGCACGTGCCGTGCAGGACCTGCGCGACGAGCGGGCCCGGCTGCGCGAAACCCGGCGGCGAACCGAGCGCGACCGCCAGAACGTGCGGGATGAGCGGCAGCGCATCGCCGCCGAGCATGATGACGCACCGGCGCTCCACCCGGCACGCACGACGCCGCGCGAGGGGCGCGCGGGAGCGCCGCTGTGGCGGCTGGTCCGCTTCAGGGCCCACGTCGACGAACGGGAGGCGGCCGGAATCGAAGCGGCGCTGGAGGCCGCGGGCCTGCTGGACGCCTGGGTCACGCCCGAGCCAGAGCCGATCAGGGTCGGCGACTCCGACGCCTATCTGTTCGAGGGCGCTCGGGCCGGCGAACCGAACCTGCTCAGGGTCTTGGAACCCGAGGAGGACATCCCGGTCTCCGCCGCCCGGGTCGCGGGCATCCTCGCCGCCGTCGAACTGCAAGACGATGACGACGACGTCTACGACGGCGAGCAGTACGGGGTGTTCTCGGCGCGGCCCATCGTCGAGGACCCGCCGCGCCATCCTGTGATCACCCCGGACGGCCGGTTCTTCCAGGGCGTCCAGGTGGGCTCGCACCACAAGACGCACGCCGAGTACATCGGCGCCACCGCCAGGGCCCGGCGCCGCGCCGCCCGGCTGGCCGAGTGCGACGCCCGGCTGGCCGCACTCGACGACACTCTTGCGGACCTCGCCCGGCAGGACGCGGCGGCGGAGGCGAAGCTGGAATCCATGGCGGAGGCCAGGTCCGCGCTGCCCAAGACCGGTCCCATCGTGACGGCCCTGCGCGCCCGTGAGCAGGCGGCCGGACGGCTGCGCGGTGCCAGAGAGAGCGCCGACGAGGCTCAGCGAGGCTTCGACCAGGCTGTCGCCGAGCATGGCGCCGCCGAGCGGACGCTGCGGCGCACCGGCGCGGAACGCGCCCTGGCCCCGGACGCCGTCGATGAGGTGGCGGGTGCCGTACAACGGTTCGAGCGCGCCGCTGCGGCGCTCACCGGGCGACGGCGGGAGGCGGCCCGGCAGCTTTCGACCGTGCAGGCCGCGGCGGACCGGCTGACGGAGGCCGCCGAGGACGAGGCGAACGCGGCTGAGACCGAGCAGGCCGCGCGCCGGCGGCACACCGAGGAGGCCGCCAAGCTGGAGGCGTTGCGGCAGACGGTCGGCGCGGAGGCGCGGCAGGTGCTGGCGGAGGTCGAGCGGACCGAGCGGGACATCGCCGGCGCCGAGCGGGAGACGCAGGCGGCCAGATCCGCGGAACGCGACGCGCTGACCGCCGAGGTGAGCGCGCGTACCCGGGTGGAGACGTCGGCCGAGACGCTGGCGGTGGCGCGGCGTGAGGAGCGCGAGACCGCACGCGACCTGGCTCCCTTCGCTCGCCGCGAGCTGCTCGACGTGCTCAAATGCCCGCCTGGCCTGGCCTGGCCCGCTCAGGAGGCCGACTGGCAGGCCGAGGAGTTGCCCGCAGGGGTTCGTGAGGTGCACGAGGCCGTCCTCGCCGCCACCCGTGACCTGACCCCGACCGAGGTCTCGCTCAAGCAGTCCACCACCCGGCTGACCAAGGCCCTGGAGGAGCTGCAGGCGCAACTGACCGCCGCGGACCAGAGCTACCGCCCCGAGTGGGACAGCGCCGACGGCGTCATCGTGGTCCGGGTCACCGATGAGGAGGGACTGCTGCCGATCGGCGCCTTCGCCACGAAGATCGCCACCAGCAGGAACGATCAGCAGCAGTTGCTCAGCGACTCCGAGCAGCGCATCTTGGAGGACGCCCTGCTGACCAGGCTGGCCCAGCAGCTCCACGACCGCACGGTTGACGCCCGCGACCTGATCCGCAGGATGAACACCGAGATGCGCTCGCGCCGGATGTCCTCGGGCACCACCGTCGGAGTGGGCTGGCTGCTCGCCGACGCCCTCGACGACGAGCAGCGCGCGATCTGCGGCCTGCTCGACGGCGACGCCGCCCGGCTGCGTCCCGACGACCTGACGAGGATGCGCGGCCACTTCGCCACTCAGATCAAGAACGCGCGGGCTCGTCACCGCGACAGGCCCTACCGCGAGCTGCTGGCCGACGTGCTCGACTACCGCAAGTGGCGGCAGTTCGCCTTCCAGCTCGTACGTCCCGGCGGCGCGGAGGAGCGGCTGACCAGGGCCAGGCACAGCCGCCTGTCGGGCGGCGAGCAGTCGGTCTCCCTGCACCTGCCGCTGTTCGCCGCCGCCCACGCCATGCTCAACTCGGCCCGGCCGGACGCGCCCCGGCTGCTGGCGCTGGACGAGGCGTTCGCCGGAGTGGACGACACCGGGCGCGGCGAGCTCATGTCGCTGGCGGCGCAGTTCGACCTCGACCTGTTCATGACCGGCTACGACCTGTGGGCCACCCACGCTTCCGTGCCCGCCGCCGCGCACTACGACCTGGCGCACTCCCCTGTCGACCACACCGTCAGCCCGCTGCTGCTCGTGTGGGACGGCGGGCAACTCCTGGCAGACGACACCGGCGATCTGACCGCCACTCTCGGCTCGCCGGGCACACGCAAGGTGATCGCGAATCAGGAGGAGGTCATCACGCTTGAGCTTTCTGGATGAGCTGCGCTCGGAGGGCTGGGCCCGCCTGCTGGCCGCCGCCAGGCGCAAGCTCGAGCGCGACGGCGCTCTGTCCGGCTCGGTCAGCGTCGCCGCGCCCTCCGAGGCGGAGCGCCGGGTGATCATCGGACTGACCGGCCGCTACCGGCCGGAGGACGTCAAGCGGCTCACCGTGCCTCTGTCCGACCTGGACCTCTTCCTCACCAACCGGTACGCCCACGGTCTGCGCGAGGTGCTGACCGAGCTGGGCGGTCCGCTACGCGACAGGGCCGCGGAGCGCCGGACGCTCGACGAGGAACGCGATCGCCTTCTCGCCACCGCCTCCCGCGGCAGGCATGCCAGCGAGCACTGGCACTCCGCCTGGCTGGAGGCCATGGCCGCCGACGGCACGGTGACCAGGCTCATCAGACGCGGCGAAGGGCGGTTGCTCACCGCGGCCGCCCACGTTCTGGACCACCTGCCCGCCCAGTCCACGCCCCTTCCCGTGCTCGCCGAGCGGGCCACCGGCGACACCAAGGCCCTGTCTCCCGGCTCGCCGCTGGCGTCCTTGGTGCTGCGGGCGCTGGCGCTCCGCTCCGGCCTGGCCGCCGTCCCGGGCGACCGGGTGGGGCAGCGGACGCTGTGGGAGTCGGCCGGGGTGATCGTGGACGATCTGGCGAGCCAGGTCCTGGTGCTCAATCTGCCCGTACGTGGCCAGGGCCCCGTCGCCGACTGGCTGGTGGAGGCGGCCAGGCAGGGCATTCCCTACCGGTTGACGTTGCACCAGCTCACTCATTTCCCGATCGCCCTCCACGACGACCCCATCTTCGTCTGCGAGAACCCTGCCGTGCTCCGCGCGGCGGCCACCGAACTCGGCGCCCGGTCCGCGCCACTGGTCTGCACCGAAGGGATTCCCTCGGCGGCCTGTCACCGCCTCGTGGAAGCGGCAGGAGACGGGCTGCGGTGGCGGGCCGACTTCGACTGGACCGGCCTGCGGATCGTGGAACGCGCGATCTCCCGCCACCGGGCGGCTCCGTGGCGCATGTCTGCGGCCGACTACGCCGCGGGGCTGGCCGAGAGCGAGTCCACCCCGCTGACGGGAGCGTCCGCACCGAGCCCATGGGACGTGGAGCTCGCGCCTCTCATGGAGCTCCGCGGCCGTACGGTGATGGAGGAACGCCTCATCCCTGCCCTCCTGTCCGACTTGAACCGGCCCGGTCGCTAGCCGGACCGGCCGATCCCGGCGCTCACGCGCGGGTTCAACGCGCTGCTGGAGATGGCCCGTCGTTCAGAAGCGGAACATCTCGGCGAATCGGCCGAGGAGCGCGGGATCGCCTTCGACGCGCACGCCGCCGTCCCGGAGCACCTCATCGGGCGTCTTGGCGCCGCTCATCAGCTCGCGGATGGGCTGTCCGGCCTGCCGTTCAATGATGAGGTCGGGGGCCGGGTGCGGGCCGATGCCGACCGCGAGCTGTCCGTCGGTGATCTGCAGGCGGAGCGTGAAGTCGCCCATGCGGACCTCGTAGCCGGCGATGACGTCGCGGGCCGCTTCCGGCCGGTAGGTGGTGCGGAAGGACATGGCGATGGACTCGGCGGTGACGACCTCGCCGGGGCGGGGCTCGGCCAGGGTCTGCGCGCCCCAGCGGCCCAGCGCGATCAGCGCGGGCTCGAGGTCGCGTCCGTAGTCGGTGAGCTCGTAGACCACGGCGCGCTCGGGGTGCGGCAGCGCGCGGCGGGTGGCCAGGCCCGCCTCTTCCAGCTGTTTGAGACGGGTGGAGAGGATGTTGGTCGGGATGGACGGCAGACCTTCGTCGGCAGCTCGGGCAGCCATCGGGACGAGTCCGACCCGCTATGGCTGGACGGCAAGAACAACCGCCCCTGACGCGTTGGACACCCCACGGGGCGCCGGCCTCTACGCGCGGCGCCCTTGGCGTATGGGCGCGGGGCGGACCCTCGTCGTCGTGAGAGGGCGCGCGTGCGAGACCCGCAGTGATGATGAGCTTGAAGAGCCCGGGGCTCACCGCTGAGCAGGAGCGCCTCTACCGCTACCTGCTGCGCCATCCGCACGCGGACCTGAAGGCGGCCGGGGTCGAGCTGGTCATGCCCGGCGTGCGCCCTGTGCTGGCCGAGCTGCGGGCGCTGGGCCTGGTGAGCGGCACGCTGACCGCGCTTCCCCCGGCCGCCGCGGTCGATGTGCTGGTGCGGCGGCGCATCGAGCAGGGTCACCGTACGGCCCGCCGCACGCCACCGCCGGCCGAAGAGCGGCCGCCACCGACGGACGCTCAGGTTCGCGCCATGTCGGATGGGTCGGGGTCGTTCCGGTCCCAGGTCAGCGGAATATGCGGCAGTTCTTCTTTCCAGTACGCGGCACCGGCACGCAGCCTCAAACGGCAGTATGTCCCGCTCCAGACCCGACCGAATTCGTCCTGCTTGTGCATTTGAATGGTCCCGTAGCTGAGATCCGATGAATCTCGGCTGAAAAATATTCCGTAAAGAAGATTGCCCTGTATCTGCCCTTCGAACCGCCAGGATCTATGCGACTCATCGGCGGGAGAGCGCCGCCGGATGGTGGCCGTGACGGTCTTGCCGCTGTGGCGGCACAGCACTTCGTCGATCTTCGCCGGCTGATCTTCGTACGGTGGGACCACCTGGAACCACTTGCCTCGCAACGGGCCCCGGCTCCCCCTCCAGGAAGATCGAGCGACGTCATATCCCCACGTCACCAGGACACCGGCGATCCCACCTCCGATCCAGGAGCCGATCTGCTCGGCCAACGACATGGGAGGCGCTCCTTGCGCGCTTGAACCGCCCTGACCTGTCAAATCTAGCGCCCGCGCCGCCCTGTCACCACACCTAGGTTGTAGTGTTATCGAAGCGGTTGTGGCGATGACAATCCCAAAGGAGCCATCAGCGATGGACCGGCGCCGGCTGTTTTTGGTACGCCATGCGGAGACCGAGTATTTCTCGGACCCAGAAAAGGTGCACGACGAGCACACTCCTCTGACGGCAAAGGGACAGGCACAAGCTCAAGCCGTTGCGCACGCATTGGCGAATGTCAGATTCGATCGCGTGATCACCAGCGGAGCCACTCGTGCCGTTCAGACGGCTCGTATCATCGCAGAAGGCTCCGAGACGGACTTCGAAGTATGGGGCGACCTGCGTGAGATCGAGAGCGGCTCACCCGCCGACCTGTCCTCCGCCGCCGTGGACGCCACTTTCTCGGGGTTTCTGAAAGGCATCGAGACCGACGACTCCACACTTTTCGGCGGGGAGACCGTCGGACATCTGCTCGAACGTGTCTCTCGTGCGCTGGAACGGCTGCGATCGGACGACGGATGGGACGCGGCGCTCGTCGTTCTGCACGGAGTGGTCAACAGAGCCGTGCTGTCCTGGGCTCTGACCAATGGCGAACAGCGGGTGCTGTTCGGCAATCTGGAACAGGCGTTCGCCTGCGTCAACATCATCGATCTCGGCGCGGATGACGTAGTGGTGCGCATGATGAACTACACCCCCTACGATCCTCTGCACGGCGAGAACCGCAAAACCACGATGGAAGGTCTGCTCGAGCGGTTCTCCGCCCGTTGAAGAACCCGGCCGAAACGGCGCCGGTCACGCGTGATCGGCGCGCGCCCCGGCCTTCCGCACCCACGCCACCGCCCCCTCGCCGAATTCGCCACGGCCGTCGCTTCCGCTGCTTTCCGCGGGCTTGTAGCGTGCGCTTGTGAGCCCGGGACAGGGGAACGTCGCGTCCGCACCGCACCCGCTGGCCGACGGCGATCCCCGCTAAATGATCAGAACCTGGCACATCGACATGAATCTGTGGGCCTCGCCGCGTCCGCATGCCGACAAAGTAATCGCGTTCGTTCGGCTCATCGCACGCACCCGTGCACGGCTTACATGGGAGCGAACGGCAGGCACAGAGCCGGCGTCCGGCGGCTGAGCGTCACCCCGCCGAACCAGGCGGGCTGTCATCGGCGCACCATGACCCAATGCTGGTCACTGCCGGACCGGCCGCACGTCACCGCGGAGATCTCCCACGGACGCCGCACATTATGGTGCAGGCACAGGTTGCGCAGGTGCTTCCATTTGATCTGGATGACCGTGTCCCACACGCCCTCCTTGACCACGGGGAAGGTGAACTGCTGGCGCTTGTCACCGCTGCACCGCCCCACCTGCACCGCGGTGCCCTTGGGCGCGCCCAGGCAGTACGTGCGCCCGCGGTAGGTGACGGCGAGCTGGGAGCGGGCCGTGCGCTTCCACAGATAACCGTCGAACTCCGTGGACGGGCAGTAGTTCGCCTGGGCACGGAAGCCCAGTTTGGCCGCAGTGTGGTCCGCCGCGTAGGTGAGGCAGCGGTCGTCGTTCTTGATCAGGTAGGTCTTCGGGGTCGCCAGGGCGGGGGAAGGGACGAGCGCGGCGGGGATGGCCAGAGCGAGGACGGCCGCGGTCGTTAATCGTCTGCGCATGGCATGGCATGCTACGACCACTGATGAGACCGTGTCGGTGAAATGGCTCGGCGACGCCGATTATGGGAAACGGGTTCTCCCTGGACAGTCGGCGCGGATCGGGGTCGTGTCAGGAGCTTGCCTCCACCTGGGCGCTGACGACGTGATCGTAGCCGACACGGCCAGTGGACGTCGTTTCGCCTTTGGTCCGCCCGCCTGCAAAGGCGGCTAATGGACGCTGCCCGCCCGCTGATCCCCTGACGCCCGCCACCCCCGGATGAGCCTGCACAGGGCCGTGATCTGCCCATGCCGTTCTGGTGGAGACGGCATACTACGGAGGCATGTTCAACGCGAGGCAAAGGTCTGATGCGCGGGAGTTCGTACGGCTTCTCGTCGCTCTGGGTGCGGACGACTTCGACAGCATCGTCGAACAGGGGACGGACTTCCTGGGAGGCGGTCCTGAGGCCGGGTCGCTGCTGCGGGAGCTGGCCGTCGAGGAGTTCTCGACCTACCTGTCCGGCCAGCCGGCCTGGCCGGAGGCGCTGGACAGTGATCGGCTGCTGCGCGCGTTCAGGGATCTCGAGCTCGCGGGCATCGTCGCCAGGGCCGACTTCGCGTGCTGTCAGAGCTGCGGGATCGCCGAGATCGGCGGGGAGGTGCCGGACGACGAGCGGCACGCCTACCGCGGCTATGTCTTCTGCCACCGGCAGGACATGCGAGACGTCGTGGACGGCGGCCGCCTCAGCCTGGCCTACGGGAGGTTCAACGACGCCCTCGTCCCCGTTGACCAGGCCGACATCGGCAGGGAGGTGGCCGAGACGATCCGCCGTCATGGCCTGGAGGTGCGTTGGAACGGCGATCCCGGCATACGGATCGAGGTGCCCCTGACCTGGCGGCGCCGGCGGTTCGGCCGGCTCGCCACCTGGCCGGGCGGCCCGTCGCCGTCCTCCACCGGCCCGTACCACCTGACCGTCTCCTACTGCGACTACCGGCTGGGCCGTTACGAGGACGAGCCGGTGCCGATGTCCCTGGCGCAGGCCAGGAGCCTCCTGCTCGATCTCATCCCCAGGGCGGGCAACTTCGCCGTCTTCGTCGGGCGGTCGGGCGGCGTCATCCAGATGCGCTGGGAGGACGGGCGCCGGCTGTGGCTGGAGGCCCCTGATCAAGAGGCCCGCCATTCCCGCGGCCGGCACGTCACCCCTGACGAGGCCGACGACCTGGTGACGATCCTCGCCCGCGAAGACCGTGTCGCCATCGACCGGCTGGGCGACCTGGAGACCCACCCCTGGGACGCCTGAACGGACGACCGCGCGGAGCATGGCCTGTGGCGCGTTCAACGTCAGCGAGATCTGACGTCGAACGCGCCGTCGACCTGATACAGCACCTCCGCCCGGCTGTCACCGCCGTCCGGATGCCCATGTACCAATTCGGCCGGGCCGGCGTCGAGGCGCTCCACGACCTGATCGCGGGCCGGCCGAACGCGGGCGGCGTCATCACCGACCCCGAACCCGAACTGATGATCCGCGACTCAGCGACCACCCTGACCCGGCTCCACGAGTAGCGTCCGTGTGCGCAACCTTCCCTCGGCCGGTGGCATCCCAGGAAGCATGACATTTCGTACGTCCCTTGTGGCCCTGACCATCACCGGCTCAACGGCGACCGCGCAGCCCGCGAGCGCGCAAGCACCGGCCACCATCGCCTACGCGCAGCGGACGCGGACCTGGGAAGTGGTGCTGACCAGTGGAAAGGTGGTGAAGGTACCGGAGGCGCTCGTCGTAGCCCCCGAAAACGTGGTCAACGAGGGGGAGCCCGCGCCGTTTCTGATCAGCGGGGACGGGCGGCACATCCTCTACTACCGGAAGAAGGACTGGAGGGGACAACCGTCAGACGGGTTTCCCCGCGCGACGATTTCTTCAGCTTATGGGACGTCGCCGAGTATCCCCGCAGAAGTATCGTGTGTTCCTGTGACTCGCCCCCTGACAATCCAGCTGGCAATCGGCCATCCTCGGCCTGCCGCTGCCCGGCCCGTCATCCGACGGAGCCGAGTGGATCTCCGCGTCCGAACACTGGATCAGGTGAGGGCATGAGCGAATACCAGTACTACGAGTTCCTGGCCGTCGACCGGCCGCTCACCGACCAGCAGCAGGCTGAGGTCCGCACCCTGTCCACCCGTGCCCGCATCACCGCCACCAGCTTTACCAACGAGTACCACTGGGGCGACTTCCACGGTGACCCGTCCCGCATGATGGAGCGCTACTACGACGCGCACCTGTACCTGGCCAACTGGGGCACCCACCGCATCATGCTGCGCCTGCCGAAGGTCGCGCTCGACCCCGAGCAGGCCGAACGCTACTGCGTCAACGAGCAGGTCAGCGCCTGGACCAGCGGCGCACACCTCATCCTCGACTTCACCAGTGAGGCGGAGGAGGAGTACTGGGAAGACGACGTCGAACGCTCGCTGTCGGCGATCGTCGGCATCCGCGCCGAACTGGCCGCCGGTGACCTGCGGCCGCTGTATCTGGCCTGGCTGTCGGCGTACGGAGCCTGGGAGCGTGACGAGGACGCCTTCGACTACGAGGAGGAGGACGAACTCGAGCCGCCCATCCCGCCCGGGCTGGGTTCGCTCAGCGCACCGCAACGGGCCCTGGCCGATTTCCTGCGCCTGGACGATGATCTCCTCGCGGCCGCCGCCGAAGCCAGCCCGCCGGCGCAACCCGTACAGCGCGATCAAAAAGCACTGACCACCTGGATCAGCGCTCTGCCCGCCGAGCGTAAGGACGCGCTGCTACTGCGGGTGATCGAGGAAGACGGCGCGAAAGTTCGGTGGGAGCTGCTGCGCGAGTTCGGCGGCGAGACCACCAGCCGAACGGTGGAGACAGGGCGGACGGTCGCCGAGCTGCTGGACGCCGCCGCCACCCGTCGTCACGCCCGCGAGCAGCAGAAGGCGGCCCGGCGCGCCGAGCAGCAAGCCCAGCGTGAACAGCAGCAACGGCAGGCCAGAGAGCTCCGCCTGAACCAGCTCGCCCAGGACGTCGATGCAGCGTGGGACCGGGTGGAAGCCTTCATCGCCACGAAGAAGCCCCGCGAATACGACCAAGCCGTCGAGCTCCTGCGCGACCTGCACGCCCTGGCCCTCCGCGACGACCACGCCGGCGCCTTCACCCAGCGCCTCACCCACCTCCACGAACGGCACCAAGGCAAGCGCAGCCTCATCAAGCGGCTCAACGACGCGGGCCTCGTGGCCGAGTGACCGGCGCTTCCACGCCGGTCACCAGCGGTCGCCACCAGCGAGTTCGCGCAGCCTCACTGCCCGGCCTTCCGGCAGGCGCAGAGCTTGTGGCCTTCGTCATACGTGGCTGTCTCCGGTGTCGGGCCGGCGCTCGTGGAGTTGCCGGCGGCACTCCTCCGCCAGCATCGGGTACGCCTCGGCGATCGCCCCATACACCCGCTGCTGGAGCAGCAGCGACCCCTCCGTCCTGCCGACCTTCCCGAACAGGCCGTCCAGTTCGGCGTCGTAGGCGGTCAGCTCGTGGCGAAGGTAGTTGACCACCCAGCGGCGCAGCGTGGGAGCATCCACACTCTCGACGCGGGCGGGCTCCGGAACATGGTCGAACCGATCCCAGGCTCGTTCGGCATCGCGGCGGTTCCGGTGGTTCACCGCCCTGCGTGCCAGAACGTCCCACTCCAGAACCGGTACCGCGACGCGGACCTTCTCGACCTCGGTCAACGTCTCACCGCGCTTGCGCTCCGCGACGGCCTTCGCCGCCTCCGACCGGTGCGAGGCCGCCGTTCGCAGCGCGGTGAACGACTCCGTCGCCTCGGCGAGCATCACCCGCTCGGTCTCGTACAGTGTCATCGGCGCGGCGGATCGGAAGACAGGATTGGGACGCAGCACATCCGGCGGGTCGAGAAGCTTGCGGATCATCATCGGACTCCAGCCGCGTTCGCGCAGCTCTGTCAGCGTGAAGTGCTCGGACACAGCGCCCTCCCCGATCGGTGACCGAGCCAGCATGGTTGATCGCGCCGCGTCACCGAACGCCCGAACGGGGTTCTGTGGAAAACGTGGGGCCGAGTGCAGGAGCCGGGACGGGAGCAGGCAAGGCGATGGTCCTTGATGGTCGGCCCAGGCCTTTTCGTCCGCCGCGGACACTGGACGTCCCGCTCCCGGCTGGTGCTGGAAGCCGCGCCTTACTCGGCCGGCTTCGCTCGACATCACGCCCGGCGCCGCGCCGATCCCAGGCCATGGGCATCGGCCCGCCGGCTGGGCGGGGGCGGGCTCACTTTCTCGTGAGCCAAAGGGTGACCTCGTCCAGCGCCTTGCGGGGCCCGCTGATCAGGGGTCGTACGGTCTTCCCTGTCGTGTCCATCAGAACGACGGTGGCGTTCTTGCCCTGGCGGGTGGTGGCCATGAAATGGCGCTCGTCCAGCCAGCCGTGGAAACCGGCGCCCTTCGGCAGCCGCACCTCGCCCTTCTTGGCGCCACTCTGCTCATCCCAAAAGCAGATATTTCGGCCTTTCTCCGGACATCTCGTGTTCAAGATGGTCCCGAGGATCGTCTCCGTCGCTCCTCCGCCCGTCAGCGTCCCCACGCCCGGCAGGGTTCGCAGCGGGCGGCCGTTCAGATGCAGCGCCCGTACCGCGCCGTCCGGGAGCTGCTGCAGCACGCTGTTGTGATCCGAGCCCCACCGGTACCTGGCGTCATCCGTGCCCTTCGTCTCCGTGACCTTGACCGAGCCCGAGACCGGATCCACCACCGCGAAGCCCACGGCCCGCCTTCCCACCCCGTCGTCAAGGACAGTCGCCAGCAGCCGCCGGCCATCGTCCGACCAGGACGGGTCCAGCAGAGTGCGGGGCTTGGCCACCGTACGCACCTCGCGGTCCTGGCCGCCCTTGCCGCGATCGCGGATCCGGATCGTGTCGAAGTCGGTTCTGTTCAACCGGGAGTACGGCAGAGAGGCCACGAAGCGCCCGCCGGGCGAGACGAGCGGCTCCTGGAATCTCCCGTAGAAGGCGAACGCCCCCGTGGCGGGATCCCTTACGTAGGTGGAGACGTCGTTGAGCCCGTCACGGTAGGAGGAGACCCAGACCGGGTCGGCGGGGTTCTCGTGCAGGGTGAGCCCGGTCTCCGGGATCTTCAGCTCCGACGCCGCCGTCAGCGCCATCGTGCCCGCGCGCGGCGTCGGCAGCGGCACCGGGGCGGGCTGCGCTGGCGGCTTCGGATCGGGAGCCGCGGGCCGCAGGAGCAGCGCCGCGACGGTGACGGCCAGAGCCGTGCC
Source organism: Nonomuraea sp. NPDC004580 (assembly GCF_040609855.1). NCBI lineage: Bacteria > Bacillati > Actinomycetota > Actinomycetes > Streptosporangiales > Streptosporangiaceae > Nonomuraea > Nonomuraea sp. NPDC004580. Next base: position 58,700 of record NZ_JBEXLH010000036.1, read on the forward strand.
CACCGCCCCGGCCACCAGTGGCCACCTCCTGCGGCGCGGCGGGGCCGCCGACTGCTGTCCCTCGGCCAGCAACCGCTGCTCGCCGGTGTGCCCGAGCGTCTCGGGGCGGTGCCCGAGCAGGGTGAGCAGCGCCGCCGTCGCCGTGGGCCTGGCCTCGGGATCCTTGCTCAGGCATTGCGCGGCCAGCTCGCGCAGCTCACCGTCGAGGTCGCCCAGGTCGGGCTCGCCCCGCAGGATGCGGCCGATCAGCGCGGGCAGCTCGCCCGTCCCGAAGGGCGACCGCCCCGTGCCCGCCGCCACCATCGTCGCGGCCCAGGCGAACAGGTCGGCCGGGGGCCCGATCGGGCCGCCGCGGAACTGCTCGGGCGCCATGTACGGCGGCGTCCCCACGATGTACTGCCCGTCCAGCTCCTTCTCCCCCAGCGCCATGGAGATGCCGAAGTCGATCACTCGGGGGCCGTCCCTGCTGAGCAGCACGTTGGCGGGCTTGAAGTCCCGGTGCACGACGCCGGCCCGGTGGATGGCAGCCAGCGCGGTCAGCGTCCCGATCGCCAGGCGGCGCAGCTCCGCACCGCGCAGCGGGCCCCGCTCGAGGATCACGCTCGACAGCGCGGGCCCGTCCACGTACTCGCTCACCACGTACGGCGTGCCCTGCAGCTCCCCGCTGGCCAGCACCTGCGCGGTGCAGAACGCCTTGACCCGCCGCGCGTACCCGATCTCCTGCTGGAACCGCTCCCGCGCGTCGGGATCGTCCAGCCCGGCGCCCAGCATCTTGATCGCGACCTGTTTCCCGTCCGGCGACTCGCCGAGATAGACGACGCCCTGGCCGCCCTCCCCCAGCCGTCCGGTGATCCGGTGGTCGCCCACCTGGACGGGGTCTCCGGTGATCAGCGGGTTCATGAGGCCGGTGCGGGGACGAACTGGAGCATGTGCGGATCATCCGTCGCCAGGTCGACCAGCACCCGCTGGGTCTTGCCGATCAGATCGATGATCTTGATCTGCTGAGAGCCCTTCTTCTTGCCGGGGTCCTGCACGAGCAGGTGCTTCTCGTTGAACCAGCCCAGGAAACTGCCGCCCTTGCTCCCGTCGAAGGGCACCGTGGCCTGGCGGGCGCCGGTCTGGGCGTCCCAGACGCAGTACTTCTTGCCGCTGGGGCAGACGGTGGCCAGGCGTTTGCCCGAGGGGGAATACCACTGGCCGCCGCGTGGATAACCCACCCAATGCATCGTCTTGATGACCTGGCCGGACATGTCGTAGAACTCGATCCCGGCGTTCTTGCCGTCCCAGTAGCCCCGCACGATCCCCCCGTCGGGGGTGAAGTGGAAGGCCAGGGTCGCGTTGTCGGTGTACTCGGTTTCGACATGCACGGCCTTCCTGCCGGCCACGTCCACGACGACGAAGCCCACGAGCCGCCGCGGCTTGGACTCCAAGTTGTAGACCGACGTCAGCAGCTTGCCGCCGTCCCTCGACCAGACCGGCCACATGGTGGACAGCGGCTTCTTGACCGTGCTGACGACGAACGACTCCCCGGTGGACAGCTTCATGAACGTGATCTGGTCCAGTTCGGAGCCCTGGAACTTGAGCATGGGGCTGAGCGCCAGCCACTGGCCGTCCGGAGAGACGAAGGGCTGCTCGAACTTGCTCACGGGCTTGAACGCGCCGCCGGCGTCCCTGACGTGGGCGGTGTACGACTTCTCGTTCGCCCCCAGGTACGCGGCCAGGCGCATCGAGTCGCTGGGATGCTCGTGCAGGACGGCGTCGATCTCCTTGATCTCCGTGTCGGTCGCCGCCTTCTTCTCGACCTTCTCCTCCGGCGCCACCGTCTGGGACACCATGATCGTGGGGGTCGCGGCAGGGGTGGCCGAGGTCGTGGCGGGGGTCGTGGCGGGGGTCGTGGCGGGGGTCGTGGCCGAGGTCGTGGCGGCGGCCTGGGTCGCGGCGGGCGTGCGTTCGCCGGTGAGCGCGTAGACTCCCGCGCCTGACACGAGCGCCCCCGTGACGAACGCCACCGCCAGCACCAGCAGACTCCGCCCCCGGCCGGGCGACGGCGAGGTCGGGACGGCTGCCGCGCCGCCGTCGCCCACCTGCCCGGTCAGGAACGACGTCTGCCCGACCAGCCGCAGCAGCACCTCGTTCGCGCTCGGCCGCGCGGCGGGATCCTTGTCCAGGCATCGCGTGATGAGTCCCTGCAACTCGCCCAGATCGCCCAGCTCCGGCTCGGCGTTCAGGATCCGATCGACGGTGGCGCTCATCGACCCGCCCTCGAACGGTGAGGCGCCGCTCACCGCGAACGCCATGGTCGCCGCCCACGAGAACACATCAGAGGCCGGCTCGGCCCCGCCGCCCCGCAACCGCTCAGGCGCGGTGTAGGCGGGCACCGCCACCTTCCTGGTGGAGACCGACGCCTCGGCCAGCGCCTGCTCAAGCCCCGCGTCGATCATCCTCGGCCCGTCGGGCCCGAGCAGCACGTTGCCCGGCCGGATGTCGCCGTGCACCAGCCCCGCCTGGTGAATGGCGATCAGCGCGGTGATCGTCCCGGCCGCCAGCCGGTAGAGCCCGACCCCGTCGAACGTGCCGCCCGTTTCCGTCAGCGCGGGCCCGTCCACCAACTCCGTCACGAGGTAGGCCCGCTCGCCCGCCATCCCGGCGTCCAGGATCTGCGCCGTGCCGACCGCGGAGATGCCCCGTAAGGGCTCCATGGCGCGTAAGAAGGGCTCCGGCTCCGTCTCGAGCGGCATCAGCCGCACAACGACGCTCTCCCCCGTTCGCGCCCGCCCGGCGAACACATCCGCCGCCAGCCGGCCGGTCAGCTGGTATTGCGCGACTTCCGCGGGATCCCCCGCGCGTAAATCCGCGATGTGAGGCACGATCAACATTATGGCCGCCGATCCCGACAAAAGGGCGTGGAGGCGGCCGACATTTCACCACGCGGATGGTCAAGAAGGCGCACGTTACGGCGCTTGCCCCGTGGCGGTCAGAGGCCGTTCTCCTGGAGGCCATCAGCCGGCTACGGCGGGTGGCGGGTTCGACGGCTCCGCCGTACGAAAGAAAAGGGCCCTGACGGAGAGGCGCTCCCAGACTGGAACGACGCCTGAAGGAGACATCGTCCATCGCGCCGCCGCCCGCACCATGCTCACCACCGTCTTGCGCGACAAGCCCCGTCAGGACGACCGGCGAGGGGCGGCTGGTGGCCCGCTTGGGGCGGAAGCTTCCATCAGGAGGAAATGAATGAGGCAGTCAGAGAGGCTTTGGCACCTCGCCAATAAGTACCACATGGGATCGTTCTTCCACGGTTTATGGGTGGAGAACACAGACCTTTCCGAGGTCGCCGCGCAGATCGGCGCAGACCCCGCATCAAAAGTCATGACGCAAGGGCCAAGACCCACACGCGCTCGACGGCTACGCGACTGGCCTCCAGTTCGATATCGAAGACGTCTCCTGGAAAAGCGACCCCGATGCGCTGCGGGGCTGGCATGAATACTCCGCCTGGGAGGAGACGCTCTACGACCTGCCGAACGACGACATGGTCGACGACGCGTACGAGAACATGCCACCGGAATGGAGCCACCTGCTGGAACTCTCCCTGAACGGCTACAGCCCGCAACTGGCCACCTGTATCACGTCAGCACTGATCCTCGTGGGGCGCGTAACCGGCCGGGAACTCGACGAGGCGTGGATGGAGGGTTACCACACCCGCTACACCATCGACTGATCCGCGAGGCGCAAGGCGCCCGGCGTGGACGTCTACGCCACGCACATCGACGGCCAACAGAAGATCGCCGACCAGCGCACCTGGGAAGCACTCGCGGCGTGACGCAGGCCGTACGGGGGCAGGGGAGATCGCGGTGGGTAGCAGATTGATTACAGATCGCGGGAAACGCTCGCTCTGCGTAGGCGCAGGATCACCATAAAGGGGTGACGGCGCAAAGAGCTAAGCGGACGGTGATGTGGATCGCCCTGGTGGCCGGGGCTGGGGTTGCGGTGCTGGGCGGGGCGTTCGTGTGGTTGGGCCTCGAACAAGCCGATCAGCTGGCCAGCGTGCTCGGCACCTTCACCGGCCTGGCCGGACTGGGGTTGTCGGGGTACAGCGTGCTCCTGTCCTCCCGTAATGGCCGATCAGCTTCGGCTGGCCAAGCGACGGACGGCGAGAGAGCGGGCCACGGGGCAACCGCAGGCGCGGAGGACGCCATGGGTGCGCCGGATGTACATCAGCTCGCCGAAACGGCAGGTTCAGGCCCCCGACACGATCCAGGCACGCCAGTGGGATGGAGTTGGCGTCTCTTCCTGTTGTCCGCGGCCGCGACGGCGGCCCTCGCTGCCGTCACCCTCCTACTGGTCCGGCCTTGGCAGGCCGAGCGTCATCCTGCGAGCAACGCGGCTGGCCACACCACCAGTTCCGCCCAGCCACCGGCGAGCACACCCACCCCCCAGGCTTCGATCACCAGCCCCGCATCCACCGCGCCAGAGGCGAGCGAAGCCCCGTCGCCGACAGCTTCTCCGGCCGGCGAGACGAGCGCCGCAGTTCCGGGCACCGTCCTGCACGAGGATCAGGTTTCGCTGATGGACCAGGACTACCTCGATGTGGAAAGCGGGACGATCGGCGAGATCATCCCCGACAGCAGTGACCTGTGGTACGTCAGCCCGTACCGTGCGTTGTGGACTTCCGGCGGCGGTGCTCAGCCGATAACCCCCGTCTCACGCGAGCCCACCGCCAAGTCCTGCGAGGCGGCTCTGAAGAAACGAACCTATGACCAGATCGCCATGGCCGACATGAAAGCGGGCGGTTGGGCCTGCGCCCTCACCGTAGAAGGCAATCTCGTCGGCATTCAAATACGCTCGATACCACCCATCGGCGACGAAAAAGCACCACTGAACTTCTCCTACACCGTCTGGCAGCGATAGAGCTACACCGCGCCCGACCGCACCACGCTCCGGATGGTGCGCCGCTCGGTCACCGACCGAGCGGCCTTTCCCGCTGAACCCCCACATGCTCTCTGGGCCCGCACCGTCCACTAGGCCGGCCGGCCCTGCAACCCGCTAACCGCCTCCTACCGCGCCCGTGCTGGTGGCCAGGAGCCGGCGCAAGGTGCCGGCCACGTTCTTCTCGCGCCGAGGCCGAGGCATGGATCAGGGTTCCGAGCGCGCTCGGCTACTGCACTCCACCCGCGAGGCGGCCGAGCGGGCCCTCGGGATGTCGAGGGGTCGAATTCCGGGTGAACGCTTGGTACGGCGCGATCTCTATGGCAGTACTTGGCGAGAATTGAGCCAGTTTGCGAAGGGCGGTCGATGGCGCTGCTGGAGTTGCTGTGGCAGCTGGTCAACTTCCTGGGGGGCGTGGGGCCGGTACTGTTCGGCATCGCGCTGCTCCTGGCTGCGCCCTTCGTCGACCGGCTGGTCCTGCGGCGCAAGCGGATCAGCTTCCGGGTGCTGTACAACTCCAAGATCGGCGTGGGGCCGGAACGGCTGAGCGATGCGAGCGATCTCACCGAGACGGGATCGCCCGGCCTGCATCAGGTGGCGCAGTTGCTGGAGCGGATGAGCATCGTGGTCATCCGGCTGCGCAACAGCGGCAGCTATGACATCGACCCCGACGACTTCGACAAGCCGCTGTCGTTCACCTTCGGCGGGCGGCTGGTATGGAACGCCCGGGTCTCGGACGCCAGCACTCCCGAGCTGCGCCAGCGACTGCGCGAAGGGCTGCGTTTCTTCCCCGACGACGACAAGCCTGCCCGCGACAACCTGCTCACCGTCCGGCAACGGCTCATCGACCGCCTCGCCCGCCGGCTCGGCGCCCCCCAGGGCCAGGACCTGCCCGAACCGGCGTGGCATGGCGTACGGCTGGCGGAGCTGACGCTGAAGCGCGGCGAAAAGGCCAAACTCGTCGTGGTTCTGCGCGAGTCCGCGCCGGGCGACGGGGACATCACCAAGGTCGTCCACCAGTCCGGCAAACTCAAGGACGCCGGGATGATCAAGGACGAGGGTCAGACCCGCCGCATCACCCTGCCCCGGGTCAGCATCGCGCTGGTGGCCGCGCTCAGCGCCCTGCTCATCGCGAGCCAGCTCGTCCAGCCGCCGGACCGCTCGATCGCCTGCGCGCCGGGCACGCTGCGCCTGGAAGGGTCCAGTGTGCTCATGGGGACGATGAAGACCATCGCCGACGAGTACATGAGAACGTGCGAAGACGCCCGGATCACCACCAACCCGAACGGCTCCCTGGGCGGAGTCCGCGCTCTCCTGGAAACCAGCGGCTCCGACGAGCTCATCGCGCTGTCGGACGGCAAGAGCAACTTCCACGACCGGTTGCACGGTGAGAGGCTGGCCATCGTCGTCTACTTCGTGGTGGTCAACAGCGATGTCGGGCTGACGACCCTGGGCGTCGACGACCTCCGCAAGATCAACGAAGGCGTCTGGACGGACTGGAAGCAGATACGGGGCAAAGACTCGCTGCCGATCCGCATCATCAGCCGCAATCAGAACTCCGGCACCCGGCAACTGTTCGAGCATCAGGTCCTCGGCACCGGCGAGAACATGCTCTCCTCCAACGAATGCCGCGAAAAGGACCGCAACCCCAGCGCGCCGGTGATCCGCTGCGAACGCGACGACAATGCCGAGATCATCCGGCAGATCGCCACCGTCCCGGGGGCGATCGGCTACGCCGACGCGCCATCGATCCGGGACGCGCGCAGGGCGGGCAGCGTCACCGCACTGACGCTGGACGGCAAGGCATTCGACGCCTCCACCGCGGTGGAGTCCGGTTACCCGTTCTGGACCGTGGAGTACCTCTACACCCGAACCCCGCCCAAAGCAGGATCACTCACCGCCAACTTCCTGCAGTTCGCCCGTACCCACGAACGCGCCCAACTGCGGCTCAGCGAGGCGGGCTTCCGGCCCTGCACGACGGAGGAGGGACTGCTGGAGCCCTGCGTTCTCCGCTGAAGGGTACGGCCAGCGGCAGCGACCCGCACAGCCGGGCCAGCAGCGCGGCCGGAGTGACGGGGTCGAGCCCGGGCGTGGAGCCGTGGAACAGTCGGAGCACACATCCGGTCCTGCGGCGAGAACTGCGTCGATGGAGCTCGCGGCGGGCGCAGGGCGAGAGCTGCGAACTTGGTGGGCGTGGTCAGAGCCTCCCCGGCGATTCTCTCCGAGGAGGCTCCGATCGCTGCCGGCCGATTGGCCGGCTATCTCATAGGCGCGGGTCCTCCTGGATCTTCAGGGCGTTGAGGATCGGGTCGCGTTCGCCGATCTCCCGGAGGAACTCGACCTTCAGGTCGCCACCGCCGTGCTCGACGGTGACCGTGTTCACGTCCGCGGTCAGCGCTCCCACCTTCTTCTGCACGTCGTGGTCGTGGAGCACGGCTTTGCCGCCGACCAGGACGTCGAAGGCACGCTTGCCGACCTTGACCTTCTCGATCTCCGCGAAGTCGAGGCCGATCCGGTACTTCCCGGCGGGCGCGTTCTTGAACACGTAGGCGAACGTCTCCCCGGTCCGCTGGGTGCGGAACAGGTCGTCGTCCTCCGTGCCGCGGATGCCGGCCCTGGTGGCACGCGCCTTGCCGCCGACGTAGCCCCACGGCCGCGAGCCGAGTTTCTGGTCGGGCGCCCAGACGAAGCCGTCGGCACCGACGTGCCCTGACCCGCCCGCGTCGACGCCCTGCCAGTAGGCCGAGGTCGCCAGGCTGACCGGTCTGAGCTGGGCTTCGCCCTTGCCGGTGTTCGACGCCACGAGCACGTCCCCGACGAGCACGCCGGGCTCGACCGCGGCGTTGTCGGCCGTCGCCGTGACCGTGGTGGACTCGCCGGCCGCGAGCTTGACCGTGCCGGCCGCGGCCGGGCCCGTGAGGGTCAGCCACGGAAGGTCGGCGGCCTCGTGCCCGCCGTCGCCGGTGCGCTTCTGCTCGCTGAGCCGCACCTCGAGCGGGGCGGAGCCGGTGTTGGTCACGACCACGTCGGCGGTCGCCTTCTGGTCCGGGCCGAGGAGCCAGTCGAGGTCACCTCCGGTGACGGTCGCGACGCCCGTGGCCAACGCCGTGTCGACCACCTCGGCCTGATCCTTCTTGGCAATGGTCACGGGGTGGCTTGCCGTGACGTAGTTCGGCGCCCAGACCTGCACGGTGTTCGCACCGACCAGTGCCTGGGCCTTCCAGCGGCCCTTCTCGTCGGCGGTGATGACCCGCTCGCCGTTCGGCCCGGTGAGCGTGACGATCGCGCCCGCGATCGGCTTGCCGTCGTTCGCGTCGGTGACCGTGCCCTCGATCGTGCCCGCAGCCGGGAGGGTGTACTCCAGCCCCAGACCGGCCGTCAGGACGGGCTGGTTGAAGGAGTACTGGCCGGCGGGGTTGCGCGCCAGGCTCTCCAGGCCGACCGTCGCCGACGACCCGCGGGTGACGGGGTTGTCGCCGCCGATGCCGTCGCCGTACCCGATCTGGATGCGCCCGTCCGCGATCAGGGTGACCGAGAAGCTCACCCGGGCCGTCCTGTCGCTGTCGAAGGTGGCGTTGCGCCACTCGATGACCTCGGCGGCCAGGCCGTCCACCTCGGTGGTGCCGAAGTAGATGCCCGCCTCGTTGTCGACGACCAGGTCGTCCCAGAACGGAAAGACCGCGTCGAACGCGTACGGCGACGGCAGCGCCGTGTTGTTCCCCAGGGAGCTGGCCCGGTCGAAGATCAGCGCGCCGTTCGTCGTCACGCAGACGCCGTCCCAGGCCGTGTCGTAGAACGGGAACAGGAAGCTGGAGTCGAACCACAGCACGCCGCAGGCGTCATCGCCGTGCCACCCGGAGTCCTGCGTACCCTGGCGGTAGAGCCCGTCGGTCACCTTCATCGCGTACGAGCGACCGGCGGGGGACACGGGCACGGGGCCCGGCTCCGGCTCCTCGGGCTGGGGCTCCGGCTCCTCCTCGTCTCCGCGCGGATCGAGCGTCACGCGCAGCGCCGCGACGCTCGGAGCCCGCAGACCCTTGCTGCCCCTCAGCTCCACGGTCAGCGGACCGCCGTCGTGCTGCACGACGGCGGTGTGCCAGTCGGCGGTGTTCGGGCCGACGGCCTTCGCGGGGTCGTAGGCGTACTGCGTCAGCTCGTCGTCGATGAGGACGTCGAACACCCGCTTGCCCCGCCTCCCCTGCTCGATCTCGGCGAACCCGAGGTCAACGGCGTAGGTGCCCTTCGGCGCGTCGGGGAACGTGTAGACCAGGTCCTTGCCCGGCGTGGTGCGCTGGGCCTGGAACAGGGCGTCGTCCTCGGTGCCCGCGATCGGGGCCCTCGTGGAGATCGTCTTGCCCTTCCCGGTGTAGCCCCAGTCCTTGCCACGGGCCGCCTGGTCGCCGGACCAGGTGTAGCCGGAGGCGTCGGTGAACGAGGGGCCGCCGGCGTTGACGCCGACCTGGTACTTCGTGGTCGTGAGCGTCACCGGGACGTAGGTCTTGGACTGCCGTCCTGAGTCGGACAACACGACGATGTTCGCGCCGAGAGTGCCCGGGTCGGCGTCCTTCGAGGAGATCGAGACCTTGACCGTCGCCGACTGGCCCGGGGCGAGGGTGCCGCCGGTCGAGGAGAGCGACAGCCAGGGCAGGTCGGTGAGCAGGTCGTCCTCGACGTCGACCAGCACGACGTCATCGGCGATCTGGTCCGCCGCCCACAGCGCCCCGGTCGAGTCGGTCTCGAGGCCGCCGCCCTGGCCCGCCTTCTGGCCCGGGAACCACCACGCGTTGACGAGCGAGCAGTCGTCGGGGTCGATCTGCAGCAGGCGGGTGGGCCTGTCCGAGGTGAGGTCGGTGTACCAGATGGTGTCGGAGGACTGGTTGTAGGCCAGGCCCATCACCTCGGGCAGCGGCGGGGCGCAGAAGGACAGCAGCGCACCCGCGTTGTCGTGCGACGTGCCCGCGACGGTTCCGATCAGGCCGTTCGCCCGGCCGCCGACGTAGAACACGTCCTCGGCGGGGTTGTAGGCGAGTCCGGTCAGCTGCAGCGTGGACCAGTCACCCTTGATCTGCCGGGTTTCCTTTCCTGTCTCCCGGTCGAAGCAGTGGATGTAGCTGGCCGGGCTGTCCTCCATCTGGCACATGTCACCGGTCTTGGTGTCGAGCGCCATGTCGAACGCCCGGTACTTGGGGTTCCACGAGGCGTCGAAGACCTTGCCGGTCCGCTTGCCCGTCACGGTGTAGGCGGTGTTGGTGCGCGCGTTGTAGTCGTGCACCCACACGTCGCCGTCGTACCCGATGCCGGAGGGTTCCTTCTCCGCGATGGTGCCCGGGATCTCGATGCGGGTGATGACGTCGCCGCCGGAGGTCGCGCCGACCTTGCCGGCCGCCTTCTCTTCCGCGGCGCTCGCCGTCGCGGCCTTGCCGTCGACGTTCGACGGCTTCATGCCGCTCGCCCCGGCCTTCCACGCCTTGAGGTCGATCGTGCTGTCCGCACCCGTCCCGGTGCGCGTGGTGGCGCCGGCGGCGTCGAGCTCGGGGTGGCGCGCGGCCTCGCCCAGGTCGTACGTGAGCGGGGCGGAACCGGTGTTGGTCAGCGTCAGCGAGCCCACACCGTTCTGGTCGGTTCCCATCACGGCGTCGAGGCCGCTCACCTGCAGGCCGACGACGCCCGTGGTGAGGCGCGCGTCGATCGTCGCCTTCGCGAAGAGCTTGTCGAGGGTGAAGTCGTACGACCCCGTCACGTAGTTCGGCGCCTCGACGGTCATCGTGTAGCCGCCGACCGGCAGCTGGCGGTGCACGACGCCCGTCCCGCCGGTCGTGACGCTCTCGACGAGGCCGTTCTTGTCGGTGAAGGAGACCTTGGCCCCGGACACCGGCAGCCCGTCGTTCTTGTCGACGACGGTCGCGTCGAGGTAGCCCCAGTCCGGAAGGTCGTAGGTGACGATCATCCCGTCGTGGAGCACCGGGAGGTTCTCGGAGAACCGGATGCCGTCCACACCGGCCCAGCCCTGGATGCCGGTGATGGCGCGGGCGCCGCCGGTCACCGGGTCGTCGGTCCCGATGCCGTCGCCGTACCCGAAGATCACCTTGCCCGAGCGGGTGAGCGTGGCCGAGAAGCTGACCGGCTCGGTGTACTCGGACCGGATCGGGTAGGCCCAGATCTTGGCGTCGCGGAACTCGATGACGAACGCGTCCTCGCCGTCGACCTTGGTGGCCGCCGTGAAGACTCCCCCGCCAGGGGCGAACTGAACGGGGGACGAGACGGTGAACGGGAAGAGGCCCGCACCGCCGAAACCGGGTCCGGTGGAGGCGTCCGGGGAGATCACGCCGCGCAGGCTGATGGCGAGGCTGTCGTGGCTGCCGTTGTAGAGCGCGATCGGGAACGGCAGGTTCACCGTCGCCCACACGCCGCTCCCGTACGTGACCGGGTCGGTGCCGCGCAGGTACTCCCCTTCGGAGACGGCGCAGCTGTAGCCGCCCTTGTCGACGACGAGCCCGACCGGGATCTCCAGCGGCTGGTTCTCGGCGCCGACGGTCAGCGGGACAGACGTCGGTGAGAAGCACGCGTTGGGCGTGACGGCGAGCCCGTACTGGCCCTCCGGCACACCGGCGATCGTGAACGCGCCGTTGGCGTCCGTGCGCACGGCGTCCAGCGGCGTGTCCTTGACCGAGACGTCGGCGTTCGGGACGGGCTGTTTCTTGTCGTCGATGACCCTGCCGCTGATGTCGTGGCGCGTGGCGGCGGTGAGCGCGATCTCGACCGAGGTGTCCTGGCCGAGGGCGATCGTGGCGCTCGCGGTCGCGGTCAGGTACCCGAAGGCCTCGGTGCTGATCTGGTAGTCGCCGACCGGGAGACTGACCTTGAACCGGCCGTCCTTGTCGGTCCCGACGGACCGGCTGAACGGTCCGCTGATCATCACGTCGACGCCGGAGACCGGGGCGCCGTCGGCGGTGACGACACCGGTGAGGGTACCGCCCTGCCGGGGTGCGAGCTCTAGCAGGCGGACGAGGTCGAGGCGGCCTTCGCCGTACTTGTTGTTGAAGTCGGCGGTGCCGCCGCACTCGGTGTCGTCGACGTCGGCGGCCGACTCGGCCAGCAGGCGGCGGGTCTCCTCGACCTGCCCGATGAGGGTCGGGTCGTAGCTCCACAGGGCGGCGACGGCGCCGGCGACGTGGGGAGCCGCCATCGAGGTGCCGGACATCGCGATGTAGCCGTTGTTCGGGTAGGACGACGTGACGGCGACGCCCGGAGCGGAGATCTCGGGCTTGATCCGGCCACCTTCACCCTCGCCCTTGCGGGAGAACGACGCGAGCGTGCCGTCCGACGCGTAGGCGCCGACCGAGTAGGCGCTCTCCGCGGAGCCGGGCGAGGAGACGGTGTCGCACGCCGCGTACGGCGCGGTGTTGCCCGATGACCACACGCTGAAGATGCCTGCGGCGCTCCAGGCCTCGTCGATGGCCCGGAAGAAGTCGTCGAAGTTGTGCTCGACGGTCTGGCCCCACGAGTTGTTGATGACATGGGGGCGCTTGGACGGGTCGGGGTTGTTCCCGTTGACGTCGGTCGGGGCGAGCAACCACCAGCCGGACTTGAGCAACGACTCGACGCCGGTGCTGTCGCAGCAGCCGTTCGTCGCGATCCACCGCGCGTCCGGGGCGACGCCGACGTGGTTGGTGCCGTCGTCGCCGACCATGGTGCCCATGGTGTGCGTGCCGTGCCCGTCGTCGTCGCACGGTGCTCCGGTGCACGTACCCCGGGTGCCCATCCAGTTGTAGTTGTGGTCGACGGTGCCGTCGGGCTTCTTGCCGCGGTACTGCCGCGTCAGGGCGGGGTGGTCGAACTGAACGCCCGAGTCGAGGTTGGACACGGTGATGCCCGAACCGGTGGCCCCCATGGCCCAGGCCTCGGGGGCGTGAATGGCGTCCAGGCCCCACGCGACGGTGCCGTCCTCGGCGGCGTCCGCGTCTGCGTCCTTGGAGGCGTCCTTGGAGGCGTCCTTGGAGGCGTCCTTGGAGGCGTCCTTGGGGGCGGCGGGGCGGGCGGCCTGGTCGTCCGGCGTCTTCTCGTCCACGGGCTCGACCAGCGCGACCTGCGGCGACGCATGGATCTCGGCGACCTGCCCGACCGAGGCGACGTCGAGCGCGAGCTCCTGTGTGCCGCCCTTGACGAGCACGGCGTTGACGAGCGGGTAGGAGGTGTACTTCACGCCCGCCGCGTCGAGTTCGGCGGAGACGGACGCCGCGGAGGTCTTGGCCGCGGCCTGCAGCGCGTCGTAGACGAACTGACCGCGGGCGGTCCAGTCGGCGATCTTCATCGCCGGGGCGAGGTCGGCCTTGGTGTCGAACGTGATCCAGAAGTCGGAGACCGGCTCCGTGCGGAAACGGCCCTTCAGGTCCGACGCGATCTTGTTGGCGGGTGCACCGGGATCCGGCTCAGCGGCCGACGCCGGTGGCGGCGAGATCATGCTCAGGCCGACCGCTAAGGCCAGCGAAGTGACGAGGGCTTGCAGTCTCACGTGGGGGGTCCTCCGGCCTACAGGGGTTGGTAGGGGTCGTGGCTCTCGTCATCGCCGTCATCGCCGTCATCCCGGGTATCGGGGGCGTCAGGGGCGTCGGGGGCGTCAGGGGTGCTGACGTCCCCGCGCGACAGCTCAAGTGGTCGCTGGTGCTCGGTGAGGGAGTCGTCACGCGCGAAAGGTCGCTCAGGCATGCACTGCCCTAGGGCCATGGATCATGGAGTCATGCTCGGGGTGACGGGCGAACTTCGCTATCCGGCGGATACGTCAATTTTCATGACAGGTCGCCGAGGGAGTCCTCTTCCGCGAACACTCCGGCCTCTACTGCCCTGACCGCGAGCGCGGTCCGGGTGCTCACCTTCAACTTACGCATCGCCGCACGCAGCTGTTGATCCACCGTGGCCGGTGACTTGGCCAGGATCCGGCTGATCTCCCGGTTCGTCTTGCCGGCGACGACCAGCCGGACCACGTCGAGCTCGCGAGGTGAGAGCCGGTCGCCGTACCCCCTCCGGCCGCCGCGCCACAGCCGCGGAACCTCGGCGCCGTGTTCGCGAAGCCGCTGTGCGACGCGGTCCGCGTCGCCGCGGGCTCCGAGCCCGAACAGTCGCTCGTACTGAGCGGCCAGCAGCTCTCGGCCCTGTTCGACATGGCCTTGCGCGATGAGCGCCTCGGCTTGACGCTCGCGGGCGAGCATGGCGTCGTACGGGCGCGGCAACGCGTCCCAGGCGCGCGCCGCCCGCTCGTACGCCCGCGCCACGCGGGCGTGGTCTCCTGCTGCGGCGGCCAGCAGCGCACGGCATACGGCGAGGGCGGCGCGCGGCGCAGGCGCCGTACGGCCACGCAGTCCTCTGGCGAACTGGTCGCCCAGGCGGGTCGCGGCCTGCGGGTCGCCCGCGACGAGATGCGCCTCGATCCTGGCGGGGACGAGGTCCGCCGCCCAGACCCAGATGCCCTTTCTCCGGACCGTGTCCATCGGCTCGTCCGTGATCTGCAACGCCCGGCCGCTGTTCCCGTCCGTCAGCCACAGCCTGGCCAGCGCGGCGGCGGCCTCCATCGTGTCGTCGGCCGCGCCGAGACGGGCGGACTCCTCAAGGACCAGCCGGAACTGCTCCCTCGCGGCGCGCCGCCGTCCGGCGGCGGCCGCCAGCCGGGCCGCGAGGCGAATGCTGCCGAGGTAGAGCGCCGGCCGGTCCCGATCGGCATCGGCGAGCGCCGCGCTCGCCTCCGCGAGACCCTCCCACCGGCCGGTGAACCACGCCAGGTTGCTCTGTTCGAGCCGGACGTTGTGTCGCAGCCGAGACGCGTGCTCGGCCTCGGCAAGGCGCATGGCCACGGCGAGGTGTCTCTCCGCGTCGGCGTACCGGCCCCAGATCAGGGCGCCGGTCCCGACGTTGGTGTGGATGCGGGCCACGTCGAGCCGCTCCGCCGAGGTCGCGCCGTCGATGGGCAGGCCGGCGACGACGTCCCAGGCCTCCTCCTCGCCGAGCATGAGCAACGCGGCGGCGCGGTTGCCGGCCAGGTTCAGCCGCTCCGCGGGAGAGTCGACCTCGGCGGTGAGCTCAGCGGCGCGATCCAGCCAGCGCCGATGGGTCGACGCCGGCCACGGTCCCGCGTAGGCCCATCCCAGATAGGTCATCGCCCTGGCCGCCTCGACCGGGTCATGGTCGAGGTTGGTCACCGCCTGCTCCAGCTCGCTGAGCGCGGCCTGCGCCTCACCCCCGATGATCAGGAGCCGGCCCAGGGGGTTACGGATCTCGGCCTGCTGGCGGGCGGAGAGACCAGGGGTCTCCAGCACCGAGCGCAAGGTACGGATCACCCGGTGGTAGACCTCGTCGACCGGTTCACGACGGCCCAGTGCGGCCACTCCGGCGATGCGCGCGACCCGTGCCCGATCCGCCGGCGGCAGCTCGGACCACGACAGCAGATCGACCAGCAGGTCGACCGCCTTGGTGTGGTCGCCCGAGGCCATGGCCAGCTCGGCACCCTGCTCGGCGTACCGCGCCCAGGACCGTGTCTCGCCCGCCTCACGGAAGTGGTGGGCGAGGCGTGCGACAGGCGGCGGATGGATGCCCTCCAAGGCCCGGCCGGCCAGCAGGTGGAAGTGTCTGCGGTCGGTCAGCGGGATCGCTTCGTAGACGGCCGTGGCGGCCAGCACGTGCCGGAACCGCCACTGGCCGCGCTCGTCTCCGTCCAGGACGCCGACGTCGGCCGCCTCCGCGATGGCGCCTCGGCACGCGGCCGGTGACAGCCCGGCGGTCATCGCGATCGCGGCCACCGACGACCGCTCGGCCAGCGTGGCCGCCGCTCGCAACACCTGCTGCGCCGCCGGCGACAGACGGCCCACCCGCTCCCGGGTGGAGTCGCGCACCGTCGGCGGCACCTGGAGCTTGCGCAGCTTCAGCCGGACCCACTGCCCGTCGCGGAAGACGAGGTCGGCACGGTCGCACATGAGGCGAACCGACTCCTCCAGCACCAGAGGCACCCCACCGGTCCGCTCGTGCATGAACGTCGTGAACTCCTGCGATATCGGGTTGCCGTCCAGCATCGAGGACACCAGCGCCGCCGTGTCGTCGGGTCGCAGCGGCGCCAGGGCGACCCTCAGCTGGGCCACGCCGGCAGGTAACCGGGACGTCAGCCGCAGCAACAGCGATCCGGCGTCCACCTCCTCCGGCCGATAGGAGATCACGAGGCTCGGCCCGTCCGATTGCTGCCGGGAGGCGACGAACAGCAGGAACTCCAAGGTCACCTCGTCGGCCCAGTGAGCGTCCTCGAGCACGAGAACGTCCACGTGCAGAGCCCGCAGCAGCTCGTCCAGGGCGCGGAACAGGCGATGCCGTGCCGCCTTCGCATCGTTCAAAGGCGGCAATGCGGGCGGCAGGTCCGAGGACCATTCAGGGAACAGGGGCCGTAACGCACCCGCGAGCTCGGTGAGCCGCAATCGCGACACCGGGCGGTCGATCCCATGGAACGCGTCGACGATCGGCCCCAGCGTCAGCGACTCGCGAAGCGGCGGGCACACGGAGACCAGGGCAGTGCGCTGGTCCGGCGCGGCCAGCCACTCCCGCAGCAGCCGGCTCTTCCCGATCCCCGCCTCACCCTCTATCAGCACGATCGCCGGTGGCCGGGCCAAGGCGACTCGAAGCGCCGCCATCTCCCGATCACGACCCACGAAGTGCGGCGTGGAAACCGTCGGTGACGTCCCATCGTCCTCGGGGAAGGGGTCGAGCATGCGTGATGATCTCGCTTTCCGATGCTCGGGCGAAACGGCACATTCTGTCAGCCCGACAATCTTGGCAGAGCCCTTGAAGTGACGACCTCACCGGTCACGAAGATGAGCCGGGTGCTGATGTCGAGACGGAGTCTCATCTGGTCAGTACGACCTTCGGCGCAGTGGGTCAAGGAGCTCAAGCAGCGCGGCGACGCGACATCGTCGCCATCGGCAGCAGCATCACCTGGAACGTCCCGCTGCGCGCCGGACTCGTCGACGAGCCGCACCTCATCGGCGACCTCGTCGATGTGCGTCTCGGCCCAGTCCTTGATGGCCCGCATCACGGGCAGCAGGCTCAGGCCGAGCGGGGTGAGCGCGTCATCGCCCCGTACCGGGACAGACGGTGTGACGGATCGGCAGACCAGGCCGTCGCGTTCGAGGGTGCGCAGGGCCTGGGTGAGCATCTTCTCGCTCGCGCCGGGCAGGTCGCGAGGTAGGCGTCATAGGCGACGCGCGCCTGCTCGCGATGCTGGGACGCGGACGCGGTCACCGCCGCGCCGGCGGGTGCCTCGCCCGTACAGGGCCCTGAAAGACCTCGGCCGATTTTCTCGCTCCCAGGCAGCAGCGAGGCGTAGGAGGCTCCTCGCCATCCATCTCGAGTACGGCCCACGACCGCCGTCGTTGACGACCTGCCACAGGAAGAGAGGCCCGCAGAGGTGGCAACTATCCGGCATTCCGGGCTCGCCGCCCGCCGCCCGCCGCCCGCCGCCCGCCGCCCGCGCGTCATCGTCCACGGCAGGAGAACCGGCGAACAGAAGGCCAGATCAGACGCCATCTAGCGCTAATGCTCGAACAGAGCGCACCCTTCGGGTCTGTGGTTCACGGGTGGCTCTTGAACCAGCCCAGCACTCCCCATAGTGTGGCCCCGCCGGCGGCGAGCCCCGTCAGCAGCGAGGCGGGCCACGTCGCCCCATCCGCGAGCATAAGAGCGGTCGCGATGCTGGTCGAAGTGACTATCGCGAGCGCAATGAGAAGCGCGCGTTGCGAGTCCATACGAACCAACTCCTATCCGACGAAGAATCCCATCCGAAGCAGGCCCATGCGCTCAATACGCAGTGGACGCCGTCTCGGGTGGTTCCAGTAGGAGAAGGCCCTCTATCTTGCACGATACGGGCCTCTCTCGGACACGCCCATGTTTTCGCGCGGTTTTGACATGGGCGTGTCTGAGGAAAAGGTCGGCCCGTGAGCAGGTTCGCCCGCCGCGGAGGAAACGACATATGCGACTGCACCATCCCGATGTGGGACGGCTCGATGTACCGATCGAATCCCAGATCCCGGCTGCTGACTACCAGCCACAGCAACCCAGAACGTTGAGAAAAACCTTTCGAACCTACGGCCCCACCGCAGGCACATCACGCGGAATGCGCAGGGCCCGCCCTATTCGATGCGGCGCAGGTCCATGCCGTCGGATCCGTCCCACCGGTTGTTCGCGGCTGCCTGGCGGGCTCGCTCTGCCAGTTCGCCGGTCAGGCCGGTGCGCTCGATGCACCATTCGACCCACTGCGGCAGCAGATCGAGTGCGGCTTCGGCGTACTTCTCGATGTAACCGTCCGCGATGAGGATCACGGCGTGCTCGATCCGGTGCGGGGAGCAGGCGTGATAGCCGGGCCCGGACAGGTGGGACCAGTTGTCGGCGAGCGTGGCGACATCTTCCCGTTCGGGGCTGCGGTCATCTCGATCGCGTAGCCAGGCGGTGAAGTCGTCGATGATCGGGTTCAGGTCCTGCTGAGGCTTGGGCTCGGGTGCGAGGGTGAACGATCCGCAGAGCGCGCGGGCGCGCTGGCGCAGGCGGAAATGCTCGGCGATGAGTTGTCGCGACTCAGTGCCGAGCAGCAGGGCGCCCACAGAACGGCACAGCGGATCCAGCAGGTCGCGGGCTGTGGCCTGGTCGCACGGAGCCGGTTGGGCGAAGGCGGGTGCCGCGTGCGTCCCGACTGCGGCTCGCCACTCAGTCAACGCTTCCTGCGGTGAGGCGAAGACGCCGGCATGCACGACCCGGTCTCCGGTGCAACGGTCGATGTCCCAGCAGTACCAGTGCGGGTCCTGCTCGCCCCAGGCGAAGGGGGCCAGGAGCGCGTACCGCGAGCCGTACGCGTCGGCCAGCAGCAGTGGCTCCCCGGCCGGAGCGGCCCGGAGGACGTCACTCGGCCAACCGGGCGCGATGCCGGCCTTGGCCAAGGCCGGCATCGCGCCCTTGATGGCTTCTCGAACGGCGAGGTCGGGGTCACGGCGCAGCATCTGCCCGCTGGACGGCGGGGTCATCGCGGCCAGCCCGTGCAGCAACCGCCACAGGTCATCCACCTGCCTGCCGGCACGCGCTCCGATCTTAATCTGGTCGCGGACGAGATCGGCTGCGGGAGCTGGCCTGGCAGATCGCCTCGCCGTACTACGAGATGCGCGACCCGCAAGCGCAACGGCGCATGACCGATCAGAACATCGATCGCCTGCTGACCGTCTTGGCGCGGCTGGGCGTGGTGGAGCTCACGAAGGAGACGGCGGCTCTGACCCCGGCAGCCGTGCACGCCGTACAGCGCGCCCTGGGTGAAGCCGCACCGGGAGAGCCGATCTACCAGATCCGGGTGACCCTCCAGGAGAGCGCGGATCCGGTGATCTGGCGGCGCCTGCTCGTCTCCCCCGCGACCACCCTCGCTCCGAATGGAACCTGGACGTCCGGGACGAGAAGAAGACCCGGTTGCAGGAAGTGCTCACACAGGCCGGGGCGGCCATGGAGTACGAGTACGACCCTGGGCGACAGCTGGCGACATGACATCGTGCTGGAGGAGATCCTCACCGCGGAGGAAGGAGTCCGTTACCCGATGCTGGTGGACGGGGCGGGCGCCTGCCCGCCCGGAACTCCGGTTCGCACCTACGCCTGGTGCCTCCCACGACCCAACCTCATCTCGGGTTCCGTCCCTACGCTACGAGGGGAGTCGCATGCCCGGGATCGGCCAGCACCCGCCGGAAGTGTTCGTAGCCTGCGATGCCGCCGACGTCCTCTGGCGGGCAGGCGCTCAAAGAAGAGCCAGTGGTCCATAAGCCGCGTGAAATGACCCCGCCGGACGTGCCGGACGGGGTCTTGATCTGCGGGTTGGCGGCTTGGGCACGTCTTGTTGCTGAAGGCGTGTCGCGGTCGAATGCGGTCAATTGCTGCTGAGCACGCTGGTGTTCTGGCAGGCGGTCAGGCGCCACTGCCCGTCTTCCTTTGCCATGACGAACAGTGGCGTGCCCACCTCCTTCGTCCCGTCGGGGTTGCGATAGACCTGGCGCACCTTCACGGCTGCGACGTCGGGACGGATGAACAGCACGTGTTCGACCTCGAACGTGACCGTGGTGTCCTGCATCGCTCCGGGAAGCACCTGGTGCGTGAACGTCGAGATCGCATCACGGCCGAAGAGGCGCTTGCCGTGACCGGTTGTCCAGATCGCGTCAGCGCGGAACAGAGCAACGAACTCGTCAGGGAGTTCGTTGTTCTGGGAGTGCTCAACCGCGGCCACCACCTGCTTGATCGCTTCAATGTCGGTGTGGCTCGTCTGGTCAGCAAGGTTCGTTGTGCTCATGCCAATGAACGATAGAACCTTAAGTTTACTTGAGGTCAAGAGCATCAATCGTGCCCGGGCGGGCCTTGATGCGCAGGAAGCGCTCAGGTCAGAAGTCCCAGGGTTTCGGGCGCCTCCCAGGCCTGTCCAACATGCCGTAGGGACCCTGAAAGGGGTCAAAACTCAATCCAAGGCCCTGGCCTGCCTCTTCATGACTGCATCCGTTGGTCAGCCAGCGCGCTGGTACTCGTTGATCAGCCCACCGAGAACGTGACGACGCTCGATCCGGCATAGCGGCAGCGGGATCACGTCGGAGTCATCATTGGTGGGAGCTCGGAGGGCGAGGGAGCGGTGCGGCCGGTGGCGATTGTAATGATCGGCGTATTCGTCCAGCACTCTCTCCGTCAGACTGCCGTGGCACAAGGGACAGATGAGTCCTTTTGATGTGAAGCAGGGCGAGACGGGACGATCGAGACAGTGACGATGACCCTCGCCGACCAGACCGCCATGACGGGGCAGGATGGCCGGGTGACCGATGAGCAGCCAGCCCGGCCCAAACGACGGACGTTCACCAAGGCATACAAGGCACGGATCCTGGCCGCCTTCGACGCGCTGCCTGAAGGCAGTCCCGAACGGGGCGCGCTGCTCCGCAAGGAACGGCTGTACCACTCCCATATCGTGCACTGGAGAAAGCAGGCCGAGCACGGAACGCTCCCGGCCCCGACCGGCCGGCCGCACAAGAGCGCCGAGTCGGAGGAACTCGCCCGACTGCGGGCCGAGAACAAGAAACTCAAAGCCGACACCGCGAAACTCGAGTCCCGCAACGAGAAACTGGCCGGCGAGCTAGGCAAGACCAAAACCGCGCTGGACATCGCGGGAAAAGCATTCGCGCTGCTTCAGGACATCTCAAGCAGCGCGGATTCCGACACGAACTGAACCAGGTCCTGGATACGTATTTCCCCGCCCTGGAGCAATCGGCCGGCACGGTGAAAGCATGCGCGGTGTTCGGGAAATCCCGGGTCACGGTGCACCGCCGGCGCCACCCGCGCCCGCCCGTGCAAGGGCCCCGCCGGCCGTTCCACCACCCGGCCGAACTGTCCGACGCCGAACGTGAGCAGGTCCTGGCGGTGCTCGACTCGCCGCGCTTCGCCGACAAGTCGCCCGGCCAGGTGTGGGCGATCCTGCTGGACGAGGGCGTCTACCTGTGCTCGCAGGCCACCATGTACCGGCTGCTGCGCGAACGCGGGCAAAGCGGCGAACGACGCGCCCAGGCCGTCCGCCCGCCGACCAGCAAACCCGAACTGGAGGCCGACCGCCCCAACCTCGTGTGGTCCTGGGACATCACCAAACTGAAAGGGCCCGTGCGCGGCGTCTATTATCTGCTGTACGTCATCATCGACATTTTCTCCCGCAAAGTCATTCACTGGGAGATCTCGCCCACCGAGAACGGCACTCTGGCCAAGGAGTTCATCCAGAACGCCATCGCCGCCAACGGCGCCGTCGCGCCCCGCTCCATCCACGCCGACCGCGGCACGTCGATGACCTCCAACACCGTCACCGGCCTGCTCGCACTGCTCGGTATCGACCAATCACATTCTCGCCCGCACGTGTCCAACGACAACCCCTACTCCGAAGCGGAGTTCAAAACCCTCAAATATTGCCCGGCATTTCCCGGACGGTTCGGGTCCATCGAGGACGCCAACGTATTTTGCGGCCAATTCTTCCGCTACTACAATCACGAGCATCGCCATTCCGGGATCGCGATGCACACACCCGCCTCGGTGCATGACGGCACCGCCGTACACATCCAGGCCCGCCGGATCGCCACCCTCCACGCGGCCTTCCAGGCGCATCCGGAACGGTTCCGCGGTCGGCGACCCTACCCACCGGCGCTGCCGACCAAGGTGTGGATCAACCAGCCGCCCACAGCCTCCGAGACCGACACCTCACCACAAAGCACGCGAGTAGCCTGACGTCTCACCAGGTTTGACAGGTTCCGCTCCGTCCGCGCCGAGTACGCCACTACGTACCTGCAGACTTGGACGGTCGAGAACACCAACGGCCCACGCCCGGGCTGCGGAACCGGCTCCACCTTCTTCAGCCGGATCACCGCCTTCAAGCTGTGCCGCTTCCGCCCGTTTGAAACGTGCCTCCCCTCGGTGAGGACCTCACGATCCACACTCAGTTGACGTTGCCGGCAGTCGTGGTTCGGCCTACGACGCTGCTCACTTCAGGAGGCGTCAGAAGTCGAACTCGCCCTTCTTGGCACCGTCGATGAAGGCGTTCCATACGGACCGGCTGACCACGTAGGGCGGCTTTTCCGGATGTTCCGAGTCCCGGATACCTACCCATCCCCCTGCAAGGGGCGCCACCTCCAGGCAGTCGCCGCTGTCTCCAGAGCGCGTCGCCTTGCGCCAGGCGGCGTTGTCGAGCAGTTCCTTGGTCACTTCCATTGGGTGGCGATCTCCTCAATCAACTGCAGTGACGCCCGGCGCGACAGGGCGTCGCCGTGCAACATCTCGTACCTGGACTTGGTCTCCAGGACCCGATCCGCGTCCGCGGTGATCTGGCTCAACGTCACCGACTCCAGGTAGGCCATGTCGGGCATGCGTGGCCCGCTGAGAAGGATGAACGCGCCTTGCAGGCCAGTGGTGAGCCACGAATCGCGGGGAAGGATCCGGACGTTGACCCGGGGGTGGTCGTCGAAGGCGAGCAGATGGGCCATCTGTTCGGCCATCACCGCCTTCGCGCCGATGGGTCGAGTCAGGACACCTTCGTCTCTTACCGCCCATAGCGTAGGCCCATTCTCTCTCTGGAGAACATCTTGCCGCTGCATCCGGTCGGCGACGTTCTGCTCAACCACCTCCGGGGTCGTGCCGGGTTTGCCGCGGAAGATGGCCCTGGCGTACTCCGGGGTTTGCAGCATGCCCGGCACGATCAGCGGCTGCCAGGTGCGCAGCATGGCAGCCTGCTGCTCGATCCCCACCAGCTGCGCCAGCCATACGGGCCAGCGAGCCGCTTGATGCGCCGTGTCACGCCACAGCGCCAGTAGCGCGCCGTCCGCCTGCAGCGCGGCGTCGGCATCACGTGCGAAATCCTCATCCGCCGGACGTTCTCCGCGTTCGACCATGCTGATCTTCGATACCGACCAGCCGAGAACAGCAGCAAGGTCCTTTTGCCGCATACCTGCCGATATTCGGCATTCACGCAAGGAGCAGCCAAATTGCGTCCGTGGCGTCTTCAACGATGGCTCCATGTTCATGTCTTGCGAGGTCATCGGCTCCCCTCCCGTCGGTGCACGGAAAATACACGACTTCCGTGTAGTAGCGCACGGCATACGTGCCTCCGAAGTGCTTCTGACTGTCCGCCATTCGCACCCGGTGTCTGGGATTGTCGCACCAGGCCGGCAACAGGCGCCGCCGAATATTCGCAGTCGGCTACACGCTTTCTCACCACTGAACGTGCAGCCATTCGCCTAGGAGTAATGAGGAAAATGCGGTGATACCTGAAGTTCCGCAGACCGACATGGAACACATAGGAACACTCGAGCTGACGCGTGACGATCAAGCACCGCGTCTAGCCCGCCAAGCAGTGACCGGCTGGGTAGGCCGTTCCCATCCGGCCCGGGACACACTGATCCTGGCAGCGTCCGAACTCGTCACCAACGCCGTCGTCCACGCCGACCACGGACATGGCCGGCACTGGCTACTGATCCACCTCGCGCGCACGAGCGACCTCTTCCGACTCGCTGTCACCGATCCAGGGACGGCGCTGTCCGCCCCGCACCACATTCCCCTGCAGATACCTCGGCTGGATCGGAACGCCGAGCAAGGCCGCGGGCTGGCCATCGTGGCCGCTCTGTCACGCGGACGATGGGGCAGCCATCTACTGCTGCCGCACAGTCGCCACCGCGTTGTGTGGTGCTACCTGGACGCACAACCCAGCGAGTCCGACATCGAGCTGCTGTATTCGGCCGCGATGTGCACCGAATCCTCAACCCCGACAACATAGTTTCGAGGAACCACCCACCCCAACCGATCCGCAGTCATCCCTCGGCCCTGTCACCACCGGGTCGGAGCGAAATGCGGACACGGCGAGTGGCTCGAGGTTGGCCGCGGATGCTGCCTGCGGCCAACCTCCCGGACGTGTCGCGCCCCTTATGTCGCGGGCAGATGGATCACGAGGCGGGGCCGCTGCTCTTGCACAGCGTGGGAGGATGGCGAATGGATCATGGTGTGTGCGGGGTTGGTGCAGGCGAGCACATACGGAGCACGTAACACCTAGACGGAAATTCTAGAGCGCGTCCGATCCCGCATTACCGCAGGTCAGGCCATGATCAAAGCGCGCCCTGCAGGATTCGAACCTGCGACCGTCGGATTAGAAGTCCGGTGCTCTATCCAGCTGAGCTAAGGGCGCTCCCGCCTTATTGTGCATGATCCGGCGACATGTCACGCACACGTTTTCCTCGTGTCAGTCTGTCAGGCCGATCACACCCCACATGAGCAGCGTGCCGAGGACGGTGGCCGTGAGCGTCCAGCCGGTGGAGCGGCGGGGCGTGTGGGCCTCTGGGAGGATATCGGAGGTGGCGAGGTAGAGGAGGAAACCGGCGAAAAGGCCGAGGTAGGCGCCGAGGATGCCGTCGGGGATGGTGAGGAGGACGGTGAGGGTGGCGCCGGCCACCGGGGCCAGGGCGTCCAGGGTGAGGAGGGTGAGGGCGCGGCGGCGGGTGTTTCCGTACAGGGAAGTGATCGTGTACGTGTTGAAGCCGTCTGTGAAGTCGTGAGCGATTACTCCTATCGCCACTGCCACCGCCAGCGAGGCGTCGGTCTGATAGGCGGCGCCGATGGCGGCCCCGTCCAGGAGGCTGTGGATGACGAGGGTTGTGCCGGCGGTCAGGCCTACGCCTGGGCGGTGGCGTGTATGGGTGGTGGTTTCCGTCGGGGAGTGGGCGTGGTGGTGGGTGGCGTAGTCGGATTCGTGGGTGGCGTGCATCGCGACCGACCGTTCCACGATGTGGATGGTGAGGAAGGCCAGGGCGAGGGTCAGCATCGGTACGGGGACGCCGTGCACGTCGTACGAGTCCGCTGACAGTGCCTCCGGGAGCAGGTCGAAGGCCACCACGCCGAGCATGATGCCGCCCGCGAAGCCGAGGACGAGGTGGCGGCGGCCGCCGACTCGGTCCGCGACGAACCCGCCCAGGAGCGTCATGACGAAGGCCGCCAGCGACAGGAGGATCGGCATGAGGTCGCAGGGTAGCGGGATCGGCTTGGGTGGGGCGGGTTCGGAGCGGGTCGGGCGAGGGTGGGGCGAACGGGACTGAGCAGGCATGAAAGGGCTGAGGAGGTGTCCTCTGCCGGAGTGTCCCTACAACTCACCGACCCACCGACCCACCAGCTCACCGGCTCACGCGGGTGGGGTGGTGGGTCCGGAATGAGCGGACGCGGGCGGGTGAGCTGGGTCGGAAGAGTGTGCGTGGGGTTACGGGCTCGGAGCAAGGCGGGCGCGGGTGGGATGCTCCTATTGATGTCAAGCGCTGGTTTCATGATCGGTTCTGGTGATGATCTGGTAGAGCTCGCGGGCGATGTAGCGTTTGAGGCA
>NZ_JBEXLH010000037.1:0-84088 GCF_040609855.1 Nonomuraea sp. NPDC004580
GGAGATGACCGGGCTCATGACGATCGTCACGATCTCGGGCGCGTTCCAGGTGTTCAACGAGGTCATGGTGATGACGGCGGGCGCGGCGGGCTCGGGAGCGGCGGCGGGCTTGGGCGGGTCGGTCTTGGCAGGGGCGAAGATGACCGGGTCGGGCTTGGTCTTCGCGACGCCGTTCGGCTCGGGCCGCGGCGCGAAGATGACCGGCTCCTTGCGGGCCGGCTTGTCGTCGTCGCCGGTCTCGGCGGACTTGGCGGCGACCTGCTCGGCGGCGGAGGGACGGGAGTCGTACTCCTCCTCGCGCTCCTCCTTGCCGCCCAGCCCCTTGATCGAGTTCTTCATGCGATCGACGAGCAGCAGCGCCTGCCCGGCGGCGCTCAAGGTGGTCTGGACGACGAGCAGCGGCAGGTCCTTGGCCTTCTCCTTGA
The DNA here is from genome assembly GCF_040609855.1 of Nonomuraea sp. NPDC004580. Lineage (NCBI taxonomy): Bacteria > Bacillati > Actinomycetota > Actinomycetes > Streptosporangiales > Streptosporangiaceae > Nonomuraea > Nonomuraea sp. NPDC004580. Next base: position 426 of record NZ_JBEXLH010000037.1, read on the forward strand.
GCTCGTCCTTGTTGGTGACGGTTTTAGCGATGTTGCGTAGCACGTCGCTGAAGGACATGTACGTCTCCCTGGGAGGTCAGTTTTGGACGGCCAGTCTGGCGCACCGCGGGCGGGCACGCACGCGCAGGCCGATTGGCCGCTCCACGTAGCATAAGAAGTATGGAGCCCCAGACCCCCACTTCCCGCCGAGTCCTCGTAGCCAAGCCACGGGGCTACTGCGCCGGAGTCGATCGAGCCGTCGTCGCGGTCGAGAAGGCGCTGGAGCAGTACGGCGCGCCGGTCTACGTCCGCAAGCAGATCGTCCACAACACGCACGTGGTGAAGACCCTTGAGGCCAGGGGCGCCATCTTCGTCGACGAGACCGAGGAGGTGCCGGAGGGCCAGATCGTGGTCTTCTCGGCCCACGGCGTCTCGCCCGCGGTGCACGAGGAGGCCAGGCAGCGCAACCTGCGCACGATCGACGCCACCTGCCCGCTGGTGACGAAGGTGCACAACGAGGCCAAGCGGTTCGCCAAGGACGACTACGAGATCCTGCTGATCGGCCACGAGGGCCACGAGGAGGTCGAGGGCACGTCGGGTGAGGCGCCCGAGCACATCAGGCTGGTCGACGGCCTCGACGCGGTCGACCAGGTCGAGGTGAAGGACCCGAGCAAGCTGGTGTGGCTGTCGCAGACCACGCTGTCGGTCGACGAGACCACCGAGACCGTGGCGCGGCTCAAGCAGCGCTTCCCCAACCTGCTCGACCCGCCGAGCGACGACATCTGCTACGCGACCCAGAACCGCCAGGTCGCGGTGAAGGAGATCGCGGCCGAGGCGGAGCTGGTCATCGTCGTCGGCTCCGACAACTCGTCCAACTCCAAGCGGCTGGTGGAAGTGGCGAAGGACTACGGCGCGCAGGCGGCGTACCTCGTCGACAACGCCGACTTCATCCGCGACGAGTGGCTCGACGGCGTCACCACGGTGGGCGTCACGAGCGGCGCGTCGGTGCCGGACGAGCTGGTGCAGGAGGTGCTCGCGCGGCTGGCTGGCCACGGGTTCGGCGACGTGACCGAGGTCGAGCCGGTGCAGGAGAGCATGCGTTTCGCGCTGCCCCACGAGCTGCGCAAGGACCTGCGGGTCCCTTAGTCCTCGCCGCGCGGGGTGCCGTACACCTTGGGCTCGAAGTATCCCTCGGGCTCGGGCACGAACGACTGGCGCGGGCGCGCGGCCTCCGCGCCCGCCTTCAGTTCTTCGCGCAGCTCGCGCACGTTGTCGCGCAGGCCGCGCCGCCAGGCCACGCCGAGCACGATGGCCGAGCCGGCGAACAGCCAGGGCGCGCCGCGCGTCATCGACGTGTAGAGGCCGAGCGCCAGCGACTGCACGATCGACACCGACCCGAACGCCCGCCCGAGCTCGACGAACAGCGTGGCGCAGAAGAACACCAGCGGCGGCGTCACCACCAGCGACAGCAGCTCGCGCCGGTTGACCAGCAGCGCGCCGAGCGTGCTGGCGAGCACGAACGCGGCCCCCACGACGTGTTCGACGTCGAGCAGGGCGGCGAGCACATAGCCCGCCAGGGTGGCGACCAGGGCGAGCGCGATGGCACCGCGAGCCGTCAGCCTGACGGCAGAACGCCTGCCCTTCTCTCCCACGTGGCCCACCCCCATTTACTGCGACCCGTTGGCCAACTTACCGTTCGCGTGGGTTATCAGAGATGGGGTTTCGAGCAGTTCGGGGGAGGCCAAGGGCCTGGGCAGCCCTTCGAGCATCTCCGGGGCGTCGAGTTCGCCCTCGACCACGCCCAGATCGTTAAGTTTGCGCGCGGTGACCAGGACGCGGCTTTCGAGAGATCCGACCGACTTGTTGTACGCCTCCACGGTCCGTGTCAGCGCCCGGCCGAGCGACTCGACGTTCCTGCCCAGTGACGACAGCCGCTCGTACAGCTCCTTGCCCAGCTCGAACACCGTGCGCGCGTTCTCGCTGAGCGCCGCCTGCTGCCAGGCGTAGTGCGCGGTGCGCAGCATGGTGATGAGCGTGGTCGGGGTGGCGATGTGCACCCGTCGGGTCATCGCGTACTCCAGCAGCCCGGGGTCGCGTTCGAGCGCCGGCGCGAGGAACGCCTCCCCGGGGATGAACAGCACCACGAACTCCGGCGACGGGTTGAACCCCTGCCAGTACGCCTTGGCCGCCAGCCGGTCGATGTGCTCGCGTACGTGCCTGGCGTGGGCGTCGAGCCGGACGGACGCGAGCGACTCGTCGGACGCCTCGGCCGCCTCCAGATAGGCCGCCAGCGACACCTTGGAGTCGACCACGATGTTCTTGCCCCCGGCGAGCCTGACGACCATGTCGGGCCGCATGGAGCCCTCGGTGACCTGCTCGTCGAAGTCGCAGAAGCGCTGCATCCCGGCGATCTCGGCGACCCTGCGCAGCTGCAGCTCGCCCCACCGCCCCCGCGCCTCGGGCCGCTGCAGCGCCCTGACCAGTGCGGTCGTCTGCGAGCGGAGCTGCTCGTTGCTCTGCCGGACGAACTCCATCTGCTTGGCCAGCTCGGCCCGCGCCACCTTCTGGCCCGTCTCGGTGTCGCGCAGCTGCTCCTCGACCCGGGCGAGCGCGTCCTTCAGCGGCTCGACCAGGTGCTCGACGGCCTGCCTTCGCTGGTCGAGGTCGCCGGCCGCCTCGGCGCGGGTGGCGGCCAGGCGCGTCTCGGCGAGCTCAAGGAAGCGGATGTTGTTGACGTCGAGCGCGCGCGTGGACAGCGCCTGGAACCGCTCGGCGAGCTGCTCCTCGACGTAGACGAGCTTCTCCGCGGACGCCTTCGCCCTGGCGTCGGCCTCGGCGACATGCACCGCCGCCCGCGTCCGCGCGACGAGGAACCCGACGAGCAACCCGACGGCCAGACCGATGACAAGCGAGACGACGTCCACTTCAGCGATGATGGCAAAACTTGGGGCCGCGCTTCTTCCCGACACGCTTGGGCGTTCCGCTTGTGCGGTCCATCGCCGGTCACGCAGAGTACATGAATGAACACGCTACCGAAGGTGGCCGCCGCCTGCGGCGCCCTGGCGCTCACGCTGATCGCGCTGGCCGGGGCCGTCATCGCGGGCTCGCAGACGGGCGTACGCGAGACCGGGCCGCCGCGTCCGGTGCTGCGCTGGTCGCCCGGCGCGTGCGTGACGGCCGACTACGCGCTCACCCCGTGCAACGGCGGCCGGTCCGAGGTGGTCGCGCTGGCCTCCGACCCGCCCGGGCCGGGCGAGTGCCCGGTGGACACCGACGACGTGCTGCGGGTGGGCGAGGGCAGGACGGCGTGCGTACGCAACTTCCTCGAACCCCACCCGGGCGCGCCCGGCGGAGGCGGCGGCCTGCTCAGGCCCGGCGACTGCGTCTCGCTGGACGGCCGCGAGCACCCCTGCGCGGGCTCCGGCTGGTACGGCCGCGCACTCGCGCTCGCCCCCGCCCCCGAGAGCTGCCCTGACGGCACCCTCGACACCCTCCAGGGCGGCTCCCAGGTCCTCTGCCTCGGCCAGGGCGGTCAGGTGCTCGACGAAGGCGCCTGCGTGGCCGAGCCGCCCGCGAACGTGACCGCCAGGTCCGCCCTCACCCGCGTGCCGTGCGACGCGCCGCACGCCTGGGCGAAGGTGCTCGCGTTCACGTCCTCGCCCGACGACTGTCCGAAGCGCGCGCGCCGCTACCTCCGCGCCGACGGCGGCTATCGTCCGGTTACCTGTCTGTACGTCGCCAGCCAGTAAACTCGCTGACCGTGAACGAGCGCAGCGAGGCGACAACCAGCAGTCAGAGACTTCCGCGAGAGACGGAGCCGCTCCGATGAGTCTGTCCATCGGCATCGTCGGTTTGCCCAACGTCGGCAAGTCCACGCTGTTCAACGCGCTGACCAAGACCGGCAACGCGCTCGCGGCCAACTACCCGTTCGCCACCATCGAGCCCAACGTCGGCATCGTCGGCGTGCCCGACGACCGGCTGCCCGTGCTGGCCGAGATCTTCGGCTCGGCCCGCATCCTGCCCGCCAAGGTCGAGTTCGTCGACATCGCGGGCCTGGTCAAGGGCGCGTCCGAGGGCCAGGGCCGGGGCAACCAGTTCCTCGCCAACATCCGCGACACCGACGCGATCTGCCAGGTCATCCGGGTCTTCAGCGACCCCGACGTGACCCACGTCGACGGTGAGATCTCCCCCAAGCGCGACATCGAGACCATCAACACCGAGCTGATCATGGCCGACCTGCAGACGGTGGAGAAGGCCGTGCCGCGCCTGCAGAAAGAGGCGCGCAACAACAAGGACAAGAAGGCCGCGCTGGAGGCCGCGGAGGCCGCGCTGGCCGTCCTGGAGACCGGCAAGACCATCTTCGAGAGCGGTCTCGACCGCGACGAGCTGCGCGAGCTCCACCTGCTCACCGCCAAGCCGTTCCTGTACGTGTTCAACCTCGACGCCGACGAGCTGACCGACACCGCGCTCAGGGAGCAGCTGTCCACGCTGGTCGCGCCCGCCGAGGCGGTGTTCCTCGACGCCAAGATCGAGTCCGAGCTGGTCGAGCTCGACGAGGAGGAGGCGCTGGAGCTGCTGCAGTCGGTCGGCCAGGAGGAGTCGGGGCTGCGCCAGCTCGCCAGGGTCGGCTTCGAGACGCTCGGCCTGCAGACCTACCTGACGGCCGGCCCGAAGGAGACCAGGGCCTGGACGATCCGCAAGGGCGCCACCGCGCCAGAGGCGGCCGGCGTGATCCACACCGACTTCCAGCGGGGCTTCATCAAGGCCGAGGTGGTCTCGTTCGACGATCTGGTGGAGGCCGGCTCCATCGCCAGCGCCCGCTCGGCCGGCAAGGCCAGGATCGAGGGCAAGGACTACGTCATGCGCGACGGCGACGTCGTGGAGTTCCGCTTCAACGTCTGAGCGCCCCGCCGTCCGCCGATCACGCTCGGTGATCTTCGCTTGCGGTAGGTTGCCGACGGCGGACGGCAGTGCAGCCCGTCTGGCGTGCACATTCCCGGCGGCCGTCGTCGTTTGCCGCCGGGACAACTGATGCGTCAACCATTTTGGGCCCCCGCGCGTCGAATCGTCACGGCGTTCACGCTGACTCGGGAGGCCCTCATGATCCGTCGCATCATCCGGAAACGACGCCCGGCGCCCACCCTCACCGGCATCAGCCTGGAGGAGGAGCTGGCCCTCATCAGGGTCGAGCTGATGTACGGCCTGCGCGTCAACCGCGAGGAGTACCTCCGCAGGAAGGTGGACGAGCGCAACGAGATGACCACGCGCATGCGCGAGCGCGAGCCCGCCGAGATGCTGGCCGATCTGCGCCACTCGCTCGAACGGTCGGTGCGCCCGACCGTCGTCGACCTCCACAGCAGGCGCCAGGCGCGGGCGCACCAGGACCCAGAGCCCGCCTGACGGCCGCCTTCGCAAGGCGTCCATCCTGCCCGGCCGTGACCTCCGGCACGCGAGCCATGCCGATTCCGCAGGTCGGGACAGTTCATGCCTGTTTTGGACAGGAATCCGTGGCCGCCGCGCTACCCGATTTCAGGCGTCTGGCCTGGTCAAAAGCCGTTTCTCCCGTGAGCTGACAGGAATCGGCACTGTGGCCTGTCATACGGGCCCGGTTTGCCGTGTGGACCGTCATGCCGCAGCATGGGCGTGGCTTTCCTGGAACAATGGCGGAGACCGGATAGGGTGGCTACTTCACCGCGGATGATGGGGATCGGCAACGGACGACACCGCGCCAGCCGGGGGGATCGGCGCGAGCGGAGGCGTGATGGCTCGTAGGTCTACCGTCCACGATCCTCGGATCGCTGACGGCCCCGGGCTTTCCGCAACCCTTGACACGGCTGACTTCGACGCGCCGCCGCCGCGCCGGCCGCGGCGTGGCGGCTGGTCGGGTGGCGGCGGACGCTGGCTGGTATGGACCGGCCGCGTCATTCTCTGGGCGCTTATTGTGGTTATCGTGGTGAATGGGATTCGTGCCCCATTTGAGCGGTTTACCCAGCAAGAGCCTGCGACGCCCAATGGCGCCGTGCAGGCCGACCATGGATTCCCGACCGAGCGCGGCATGGCATTCGCCGCCCAGTTCGCCGGGGTCTATCTCAATTTCAGCCCGGAAGACGCGGCGAGCAGGTCGGGCAAGCTCGCCGCATTCCTCGCGGCGGGCATGGACCAGCAGATGGGCTGGGACGGCTACGGCAAGCTGGCCGCCGTCGCGATCCAGCCGTACGACATCGAGGTCACCGACGCCCAGAACGCCGTGGTCAGCGTGACCTTCCAGTCGGGGCCCAAGCGCATGATCCTCACCGTGCCCGTCTACTTCTCCGGCGACGACGCCGGGCGCTTCGTGGTCTCGGGCCGCCCCGCCATCCTGCCCGCGCCAGCTCCCGCCGACCTGCCCCAGGTCGCCGCGCCCGAGACGGACGACGCCGCGGCCGCGGAGCTGAAGCCGCAGCTCGAAGGCTTCTTCAAGGAATACGCGTCCGGAGACTCCGCCGGGCTGCAGCGCTACGTCGCCGCCGGCAAGAGCCTGCCCAGCTTCGGCGGCACGTTCACCTTCTCGCAGCTCAAGGAAGTCGTGGTGCCTGTGGGGGGTGCCACAAGAGAGATCCAGGCGGTCGTGGTGTGGGCCGTGCAGAGCGATGCCCCATCACCATCTCCCGATGCCACCGACCCGGCCGTGGTCGGCGGCACACTCGAGCAGGCCTACCGGCTGACCGTCGAGAAGCAGGGCGACAAATGGTTCGTCGCCGACATCCGCGGCGGCGGCCGGTCCGTTGGATAGACGCACGGCCGCGCTGCTGAACGGTACCCCCCGGGAGGACAAGAAGTGACCTTGAAGACCATATTGCTCACCTTGATGGAGATGACGCCTACGCCGACTCCCACGGGCATCGACACCGGGGGGCTCGCCAACTTCCTGCGGGCGTTCTTCGCCCCGCTGTTCCTCGTCGTCGTCTCCGTGGTGGCGCTGTTCTTCCTCTTCACGCGGGAGATCACCCGTTTCGTGCAGTTCCTGATCTTGGCCGTGGCCATCGGAGTGATCTTCTACGTTCCCAACATCATCGAGGTGACGGCGAGGGCGATCGCGGGCGCACTGGGCATCAAGTAAGGGTTGAGACCGCTTTCCCGCGGTCATGTACGAGCGGGTGGAGAGGAGGACCGCGTTGGACCTGCCCACGTATACGAACATCTGGCGTATCGAGAAGCGGCTCTACAAGCTGTACGACCTACGGCTGCCCATGCCGCTGCCCATCGTCTGGATCGGCGTGTTCGTCGGGGTGTTCGTCCCGTGGTCCCTCCTGCTGGTCCTGGTCGGCGTGCCGGTGGAGATGCCCTGGCACGTGCTGTTCCTGGTGCCGCCCGGCATCGTCACGTGGCTGTCCACCCGGCCCGTCATCGAGGGCAAGCGGCTCACCGAGCTGCTGGAGTCCCAGCTGCGCTACCTCGGCCAGCCCAAGGCCTGGTACCGCCTCGCGCCCTCGTCCGAGCCCGAGGTCGTCGCCTTCTCCGGCCGGGTCTGGCGGGCCGCGCCCGCGCGGGTCAAGGCCACCAAGGCCACGCGGGCGGGCAAGGCCGCCAAGGCGCCGCGCAAGGAACGCAGGACGCAGCGGCGCCGGGAGGGTCAGCTCACCGGGCCCCGGCAGGTCCGTCCCGCCGTCGCCGCCGCGGCGGCCGCCGCCTCACAGGCGCCCGTCGCCGAGCCGGCGTCCGGGCGTACGGGGTGGGGGTCCCGCAGGGGTACAGCGCCCGCTCTCAAGGCCTCGGCCCTGCCGGCGGGCACCGGCGCCCCCGGCGGGGGCGTACGGCGCGAGGAGGGCCTCTCAGGCGGCCCTGGACGCGGCCAGGAACCCGTGCCCCTCATGGACGAGGTCATCGGCACCGCCCGCCGCACCTCCACCGACCGCATCGTCCTCCACCCGGACGTACGGGACGGGGGTCCTGACACCCGCCGCCGCCCCACCCCCGCCGACGAGCCCCTGGACCACACAGCCCCCGACCTCACGGCCGACGAGCCCGCCGCATCGGAGAGCCCCGCGCCGAACGACCGCGGGGCGGACCGCACCGTGGACGGTCAAGAGCCCGATGGCCATGGCGCCGATGGTGTGGTGAGCGGCGTGGCGGGCAAGCCGATCGACACCGAGGCGCTGCGGCGGCTGCGCAAGCTGGCGGCCAGCGCCGACGCACCGGCCGAGTCGGCGGGCCGAGCCGACGCACGGGCCGACACACGCGCCGACGCACGGGCCGACGCACGGGCCGAGGCGGCCTCCCACGCCGAGGGCGGCGCATATCCGGAGGACGCACGGCACGAGGACGAGATCGCCCGCGACCAGCACAGAAGGGGCCAGCCGCCCCGGCTCGCCCCCGGTCTGCTGCTGTCGGGCACCCACCGCGTCTCGCCCCCGCTCAACCCGAACACCAAGCCCACCCCGCGCCCCGCACCCCGCAAGGACGACGAGCAGGCAAAGGACCCCACCCAGCACCCCACCCGGGCCCCGGAGGCCGGCCACGACCTTCCGGCCGGCCCCACTCCGTCCCGGACCGACGGGACGAGTGCCCCGGCAGCCGAGAGGGAAGCCACCTCGCCGGAGTCATCGGCCACGGCGTCCGCGTCGGCGGCGGGGACGCCGGTGCCCGCCGCACGCCCGGCCGCAGAGCCGCACGCGAACGACGACCTCCGCCCGCTCCCCAAGATGCCCGCCGAGCCCGACGAGCCCGCCGAGCCCGCCGAGCCCGCGACCGCAGGCGGGGAAGACCCGGCCCAGGAGACCGTCCAGGCGAGCGGTGAGGACTCTGGCAACGACGCCGAACCGCAGGTCGATGACCGACAGGACACCTCCGAGGATCGGTCGATCGACGGTCCTCAGGAGGTTTCCGCTGCTGGGCCGGAAAGCCACGTTCGGGAGGAAAGATCCGCGCTCGAGCCGGAGTCGGCCGCGGCCGATGCGGACGAGCCCAGGATCGAACCGGCAGCCGCAGAGGCTCCGGAGCACGCCCCCGCCGTCGCCGGTGAGCCGGAGGTGGCTGAGGGGCAGGTCATTCCGCTCGGCCGGGAGCGCCGGGAGCGCAAGGAGGCCGCCGCTACGCGTCCGAGCGAGGCGGCGGGGTCGTCGCGTCCCGGGCGGGAGATGGCGGCCAGGCTGCCTCGGTGGGATGTGGCCGAGCGTGACGGTGGCGAGGCCGGGCGGCGGGCGGCTGACGTGCCGGTGCCGGGGCCTCGGGGTGGCGAAGGGCGGGTGCGGAGGGTCGAGTCCGTCGTGGGGCGCGACTCCGGCGGGTGGCGGCGGATCGCTCAGGTCGTCGTCGGCGGTGGCGGGGTGCGTACCGACGGGTCGGAGCTGGACGAGGCGCGGGCCCGCGCGGTGTTCGGCGGCAGCCGCAGGGTCGTCGTGCTGGGGTGCACCGGCGGGGCGGGGCAGAGCACGACGGCGCTCATGCTGGGGCACACCTTCGCCCAGTACCGGGACGACAGGGTGGTGGCGGTCGATGCGAGCACCGGCGGCGGCACCCTGACCAGCAAGATCGAGCCGGAGACCCCCGAGACCCTGACGTCGCTGCTGTCGGGTCTCGACCGGGTCAGCGGCTATCTCACGATGCGGGGATACACCACGCGGACCGCCTCGGGACTCGAGGTGATCAGCGCGGACACCGACGCGGGCGCCGAGCAGCGGCTCGCGGACCGGTCCTTCTTCTCCGACCGCCGGATCGGCGAATCCATGCGCCTGCTCGACCGCCACTACAAGCTGGCCGTCATCGACCCGGCCGCCGCGCTGGCGGCCAGGTTGCTGCCGTACGCGGACCAGCTCGTCCTGGTGGTGCCGGCGAGCGAGGAGGCGCCTGAAGCGGTGGCGATGACGTACGAGTGGCTCGACGGGCACGGCTGCGCGGAGCTGCGCAGGCGGGCGGTGATGGTGGTCAACGGCGTCAGCAGGCGTTCGATGACCGACGTCGAGCAGGCGGAGTCGGTGGCCAGGGGCAGGTGCCGGGCCATCGTCAGGGTCCCCTGGGAGGACGACCTGGCGCCTGGCGGCGCGGAGGTGGTCGATCCCGGGCAGTTGCGCGCGGCCGGGCGGCGGGCCTACCTCGCCCTCGCCGGTGTGGTGGTCGCGGGCTTCGCGGCGCAGACCGTACGACCGAGCGAAGAGGAGTTGGCGAGTGACCCCCCGGGCACGAGAATCGGTGAGCGATAAGTGAACAAGCGAGCAGGTCTGGCCCGTTCATGCGCCGAGGGGGCGGCATGAGCAGGGCGTCCCGAGCGCATCAGCGCCTCGCGGTCCGCTACTTCGACGACCGCATCCTGCTCACGGACACCTGCGCATGGGCGTACTTCCGGCTTCCCACGGTCAGCTACGAGTTCGTCACGCCGGAGGAGCGCGAGGCGCTGGCCACCAACATCACGATCGCGCTGGCCGCGATCAGGATGCCCGACGCCGAGGTCCACCTGCGGGTGGCGCACCGCACCTATCCGGCGGCGGAGTGGGCCATGGCGCTGAACGCCACCTCCGACGAGGGGCCGGGCTGGCGCGACTATCTCGAGGAGATGTACCGGCACGTCTGGGCCAAGGACTTCTGGACCAAGGAGGTCTATCTCGGGGTGCGCCTGGGCCCGCGCGGCAGGCAGCTCGGCAGCGGCGTGCTCTCCCAGCTCTTCGGCTTCTACCAGAAGACGGAGAAGACGCTGGGCATGGAGGACGACCACGTACCCGACAGCGAGATCGGCCGGTGGACCGAGTCGGCCGAACGGCTCGGCAGGGCGCTCGCGTCGAGCGCGCTCTATGCCAGGCACGCCACCTCGACGGAGGTGGCGTGGCTGTTCCAGCACGCGGCGGCGGGCTCGCTCGGTGATCCGCCGCCGTCGGCGAGCCCGCGGCGGCGCTGGGGCAGGGGCGAGATCGAGTCGCTGGTCGAGGGGGAGATCCACAACGGCAGGTCGCTGCTGCGGATCGTGCAGCCCCAGGGCGACTCGTACGTCGCGCACCTGTCGTTCGCGCGCTTCCCCGACCTGATGCCGTTCCCCGACGGCGAGCCGTGGATGCACTTCGCGGACCAGCTGCCGTTCCCGGTGGAGATCTCCTCGCGGATGCGGCTGATCCCACCGGTGAAGGCGTCGAAGGACGTGGCGCGCAAGCTGGCGCACGCCCGCGACATGGACCACCACATCAGGGAGGCGGGCGCGGAGGCGCCGCTGGCGCTGGCCGAGCAGATCGACGCGGCCCGCATGCTGGAGCACGGCATCACCAAGGAGCGCCTGCCCTTCGTGTACGGCTGGCACCGCCTGATCATCTCGGCCCCCACCGAGGACATCTGCGTGCAGCGGGTGGAGGCGGTGGTGGAGCACTACCGCGACATGGGCATCGACGTGGTCAACTCGACGGGCGACCAGTTCTCGCTGTTCTGCGAGGCGCTGCCGGGCGAGAAGGTCAGGGTCAACGCCTACGCCCAGCGGCAGCCGCTGCGCACGATCGCGGGCGGCATGGCCACGGCCACGGTCGATCTCGGCGACCGGCCGGGCGAGGGCAGCGAGGGCTGGCTGGGGCCGTACATCGGGGAGACGGTCGGCAGGGCGCGCAGCATCGTGCACTTCGACCCGCTGGTGGCGGCGACCCGCAACAGGCCGACGGCCATCGCGATCACCGGCGAGCCCGGCGGCGGCAAGACCACGCTGGCGCTGCTGATGATCTACCAGATGGCGTTGCGCGGCGTGACGGTCGCGGTCATCGACCCCAAGGGCGACGCGGAGTCGCTGGTGCAGCTGCTGGACAAGCGCGGGCGCAAGGCGAGGGTGATCCCGCTCGGTTCGGCGGCGCCGGGTCTGCTCGACCCGTTCTCGTTCGGCGACGACATCGCGGCGAAGAAGACAATGGCCACCGAGACGCTGCGGCTGCTGCTGCCGCGCATGTCGGAGGAGCGCGAGTCGGCGATGATCCAGGCGGTCGCGGCGGTCTCCAACGGCCCCGACCCGTCACTCGGCAAGGTCGTCGACTACCTGGAGCGTGCCGACGACGCCGCGTCGAAGAACCTCGGCGCGGTGCTGCGCTCGATGTCGGAGATGCACCTGGCGCGGCTCTGCTTCGACCCGTCGGGCGGCGAGCAGATCGACACCGAGGGGTGGACGACGGTGTTCACGCTGGGCGGCCTGACGCTGCCCGACGTGACCACCGGCAGGGAGGACTACTCCTACGAGCAGCGGCTCTCGGTGGCCCTGCTCTACCTGGTCTCCCAGTTCGCCCGCCGGCTGATGAACGGGCTCGACCGCCGCGCGCCCAAGGCGATCTTCCTGGACGAGGCGTGGGCGATCACGTCCACGCCGGAGGGCGCCAAGCTGGTGCCCGAGGTGAGCAGGATGGGCCGCTCCCGCAACACGGCGCTCGTCCTGGTCTCGCAGAACGCCGGAGACCTGCTCAACGAACAGGTGACCAACTGCCTGTCGTCGGTCTTCGCCTTCAGGTCCACCGAACGGGTGGAGGTGGACCACGTCATGTCCCTGCTCGGGGTGGAGCCGTCGGAGGAGCACAAGGCCGTGCTGCGCTCACTGGGCAACGGCGAATGCGTATTCCGCGATCTGGATGGCAGGGCGGGCCGCATCGGAGTAGACCTGATCTCCGAGGAACTTCTCCGCTGGCTCGACACGAACCCGACACACGACAAACCCGACGGCGCCGGGCATGATGATCTTCAAGGGGGCGTGGGCAGGGCGCAGGAGGTACGGTCATGAAGATCCGGCTATCCCGACGACTCGCGCTGACGCTCGCGCTCGTCACCGGCATCCTGATGGTGCCGATCGTGCTGGGGGCGGTGTCCACGCCGGCCGCGGCGGCTCCTTGCGACCTGTCGGGCCCGCTGTCGCCCGAGATGGTGGGCAGCGGCGTCGACGGCCTCATCCAGCCGCCGGTGCCCGAGGGCGGCAACCCCGCGGCGACGACCAACTACGCCCAGTTCGGCATGAGCGGCCAGTTCTGGCACACGCACGAGCTGACCTGCTCCGACTACGTGGCCGTGCTGGGCAACATGTGGGCCAACGGCATCTTCACCGCGGCCAAGGCGGTCGACCGGCTGACGATCACGACGTACCAGGCGGCGGCGACCGAGGGACCGCTCCAGTCCATCAAGGACGTCGTGGACGACATCGTCACGAACCTGTCCAACGCCATGTACTGGCCCTACCTCCGGCCGATCGTCATCCTCGGCGCCATCTGGCTCGCCTGGTACGGCCTGATCCGCAAGCGCGCCACCACGACCGCCGAGGGCGTCATCTGGATGGTGCTGGCGGTCACCGTGGCCGTCTGGTTCTTCAGCCGGCCCGGCGACTTCACCGGCCTCGGCAAGGTCGTCACCGACAAGACGGGCGAGGTCGTCAACTCGGCCTTCGCCGGCCTGCCGGGCGCGGGCGGCGCGTCCTGCCTGCAGCCGCCTGGCCAGGCCGACGCGCAGGTCAAGGCGGGTGGCTACGCGCAGACCGGCACGCCGGGCGTCGAGCAGAACGCCGACGCGCTGTGGTCCACGCTGGTCTGCAAGCCGTGGCTGGTGGGCCTGTTCGGCACCGCCGACCCGCAGCAGCCCATCGTGCGCGACTGGGGCCGCAAGGTGCTGGAGATGCAGTCGGTCCCGCAGGCCGTCGCCGGGCAGGCGGCGCCCGACGTGGGAGCCCGCCAGTCCGAGTACGCGGATCTGGCCGACAAGCTGCGCAACGACCCCCGCTACGCCACCTTCTCAGGGCGCGACTGGTCCAACCGGCTCGGCGTGGCGGTGGGAGCGTTCATCGCCGCGCTGGTGGCCGGGCTGCTGATCTTCCTGGTGGCGGTCTCGCTGCTGGTGCTCAAGGTGGGCTTCCTGCTGCTCCTGATACTCGGGCCGATCTTCCTGCTGATCGGCGTCCATCCGGGCAGCGGCCGCATCATCGCCATGCGCTGGGTCGAGATGCTCATCGGCACGCTGCTGCGGCAGGCCGTGCTGACCATCGTGCTCAGCGTGCTCATCTACGGGTACGCGCTCATCATCTCCACCGCCATGCCGTGGGGCATGCAGGTGCTGTTCATGGCGTTGCTGACGATCGCGGTGTTCTTCTACCGGCGGCCGTTCCAGCACCTGTTCGCCTCGATGAGCGGCCACACGGTCACCACCCGCATGCTGGGCGAGGCGGCCGGCTCGCCGGTGCTCGAGCGGTCGGCGGGCGTGCTGCCGCCGGTCGCCTCGGCCAGGATCGGACGCTGGGGGCTGCGCAAGGCCGAGCCCATCGTCAGGGCGGCGAGCGCGGTCAGCGGCACGGGCGCGGCGGCCTCGGCGGCGGGTTCCATGGCGGCCGGGCAGGTCCGCGTACGCGGGGAGGAAGGGGAGGGCACGCCCTCCGGCACCCGCGTACCGGCGACGGCGGCTCCCCTCGACACCGACCAGCAGGGCGGCAAGGCGGCCGGGCGCGTTGTGCCCGAGCCGCGCAGGGGCACCGCGCCGCCGCTCAACCTGGGCGGCGGTCAGGGACGTACGCGGGGTCCCGCGGCGGGCGGTCCCCGGGTCGGCGGCCCGACCACGAACGGCGCTTCGGGAGGTTCCGGCGCCGCGGCGGGGTCGGGGGGCTGGTTCGGCGGGGCGTCCGGAGGCGGCTGGGCCAGGCGCGGCGGCTCCGCGGGCGGCACCCGCAGTTCGGGCGGCGGCACGCGCAGCTCCCGCTTCGGCGGCTCCGGTGGATCGGGCGGCTCTGGCGGCGGCGGTCGTTCGCGCGGCTCGGGCGGCGGGCTGTTCGGCGGCGGCGGGTCGCGGTCGGGTGGCTCGGGAGGCAACGGGTCGCGGTCCGGGGGCGGCGGGCTGTTCGGCGGTTCGTCACGTACGGGCGGTGGCGGCAGGTCGGGCGGCGGCACCTCGCCAGGCCCCAGGATCTTCGGCTCCGACGAGCCGGCCTCCCGCACCTCCGAGGCGCCCCCGCTCTGGCTGCGCAGCAGCCGCGACGGCGGCGGCTCCGGAGGTGACAGCCCTTCCGTGCCGTTCTGGCTCAAGCCGAACAACCCCGACAAGGACTGAGACATGGCGCAGCCAGGTGACAGGCGAGGGGTGGCCTTCGCCGCCGTCGTCGTGGTCATCGCCGCGGTCGGCATCTACCTGACGATGTGGCCTGACACGCCCGACCAGGAGCCCGCCGAGTCGCCGGCGGCCCGCGCGACCAGCTCGGCCGTGGTGTCCAGCACGCCGCTGGCGACCGCGAGCGCGGCGCCGTTCGACGTCTACTCGTACCTGCCGATGTCGAAGGAGCAGCTCGCGGCGGCGGCGGACCTGGCCGAGCGGTTCACCGCCGAGTACGGCACCTTCCGCTTCGACGAGGACCCGGCGGCGTACGCGGCCAGGCTCAAGGCGTACACCACGCCCGAGCTCGGCAACACGCTGGCCAGGACGCTCACCTCGGCGGGCACCGTCGAGCAGAACCGCAACGACCAGATCGTCTCCACCGCCACCGCCAGGCTCAAGGAGATCAGGCAGGTCGAGAAGAACTCCATCGTCTTCGTCGTCACCGCCACCCGGCAGATCGCCGCGCAGAGCGGTGACGAGCAGGCGCGCGAGGAGTACGCCGTCACGGTCAGCCAGTCGGGGAGCGACTGGCGGATCTACGACATCCTCCCGTCCACCAAGGGCCAGGAGGGAGACACCTCCGGGTGAAGCTCACACGAGGCCGCATCGCGCTGCTCGTCGGCCTGGCCGGGTTACTGCTCCTGGTCGCGGTCGTCGTCTCGCCGCTGCTGCTCATGTCGATGCCGTCGTTCCTCAGCAACGGCGGCACCACCGTCGACTGCGACGACCAGGCGCAGGTGGAGGAGGTCTCCGACTCGGCCACCTCCGACATCCCCGAGGACTACCTGGAGCTCTACAAGGAGCACGGCAAGAAGATCGGCGTCCAGTGGAACATCCTCGCCGCCGTCGGCAAGCGCGAGACCGACCACGGCAGGTCCGACCTGCCCGGCGTCAGGAGCGGCACCAACCACGCGGGCGCGGCGGGGCCGATGCAGTTCCTGATCTCCACGTGGGGCGGCAAGGCCAGGGTGCCGATGTCGTCCACGTTCAACGGGTACGCATCCGACGGCGACGGTGACGGCATCGGCGACGTCTACAACCCGGCCGACGCCATCCTCGGCGCCGCCAGGATGCTCAAGCGCAACGGCGCGCCCGAGAACGTGCGGCAGGCGCTTTTCGTCTACAACCGCGCCTGGTGGTACGTCGACCAGGTCGAGGAGATCGCCAGGAAGTACGCCAAGTCGGGTGAGGTGAAGGTGCCGCCGCAGGCGTCCGAGGACTGCGACGAGCCCCTCATCGAGGCGGCACCCAGTGACGTGGTGGCGAAGATCCTGCAGTTCGCGCTGGCGCAGCGCGGCAAGCCGTACCTGTGGGGCGGCACGGGGCCCGACGCGTTCGACTGCTCCGGCGTGATCTACGCGGCCTACCGGTCGGCGGGGCTGTCCATCCCGCGGACGACGTTCGGGCAGTGGCCCTTCGGCGTGAAGATCCAGGAGGGCGAGGAGCAGCCGGGTGACCTGGTGTTCTTCAACTCCGGGCCGGGCACGTCGCCGAACAGCCCCGGCCACGTCGGGCTCGTCGTCTCCAAGGGCAAGATGCTGGAGGCGCGGTGCCGGCTGTGCGGGCCCATCAAGGTCACCAGCTACCAGGCCCGCCAGAACCGCGTCGGCTTCACCCGTCCCCTGCAGAACCCCGATGTGCTGGAGCAGCTCAAGAAGCTGCACAATCCTGCCCTATGAGAACAGTCGTCGCCGCCGTGATCGTGGCCCCCGGCGGGCGGGTGCTGGCCGCCCAGCGTGCCGAGCCCGCCGCGCTCGCCGGTGGCTGGGAGTTCCCCGGCGGCAAGGTGGATCCCGGGGAGAGCGAGGAGGCGGCGCTCGTCCGCGAGTGCCGGGAGGAACTGGGGGTCGAGGTCGCGGTCGGGCGGCGGGTGGGCGCCGACTGGCCGCTCGCCGAGGGGTACGTCATGCGCGTCTGGCTCTGCTCGCTCGCCTCCGGGGAGCCCGTGGCCAAGGAACATCTGGCGCTGCGCTGGCTCGGGCCGGGCGAATATTACGACGTCGCCTGGCTTTCCGCTGATCTGCCCATCATGCGGGCCGTGGAGAACCTGCTCCCGGAGGATTAGGCCGTTCCTCTCTGTGACACAATGATTACTAGGAGTAATTTGTCGCGGTGGGGGAGTGGGGAGCGATGCGGCGTGGGTGGATCGTCGCCGGTGTGTTGGCCCTGGTGGCGGTGCCGTCCGTGCCCGTGGCGGCGACCGGGGTGTCGCTGGTGCTTGAGCGGGTGAACGGAGCCGAGGACGTCGGCAAGTGGGTCAGGACAGGGGACACGCAACGGTTCCGGGTGCGGGTGAACGGGATGGCCCGGGGCGCACGGGTGGCGGTCGCCGCCGACCCGGCCGAAGCCCTGACCGAGGTGTCATGTGCCACACCTCCCGGCACGAAGACCGCCGCACTGTCGGCGGCCTCCGGCGTGACCGCAGCCGTCCCAGCGGCCGGTTCCACGGTTTCTGGGACGGCTGCGGCGGCCGACTCTGCGGCGGCAGGGGCGGGCTCTGTCGCGGCCGGGGCGGGCTCTGGGGAGGCCGCGGCCGGTTCTCAGGTGGTGCCGCCGGTCACGAGCGCGGGTCAGTCTGGGGCGGGAGGCGGGCACCGGGCCGCTGAGGTGGGCGCCGTGCCGGTGGATCAGGTGCAGGTGACGGGTCGCACGGTCGCGGCGGGGGCGCTGGCCGCACGCGCCTTGACCGCCGCCGGCGCCGCCCGGATGGCCTCGTCGGCGGACGTGACGAGCGCTCAGGCCGTCTCGGAAGAGGCGAAGCACGTCCAGGCTCTGCCGGACGGCGCGGTGGTGCCGGGGGCGCGGGTGTGCGCGCTGGGGAAGGTGTCCGGGACGAAGGCGGTCGACGTGATCGTGCGGGCACCGGAGGGGGCCGGGCAGGTGGTGGTCGCCGCCGTTGCCAGGATGCGGGACGGCAAGAAGCTGACGACCATGAGCAGGACGGCCGCCGTACAGGTGCGCGGACCGATCACAGGAGACGCCGCCACCTTCAGCGGCCCCGCCCACCGCCTGAAACCCGCCGACGCCCGAGCCGCCCAGAGCCCACCCCGGACCCGCACCGACAGAACCGCGACCAGCCCCGCAACGGCCACCGCTCAGAGCGGGGTGGCGCGCGCGAGCGGAACGCGCGCCGGTGCGGGGAAGCGGGCGAGGGCTGGTGCGGTGGCCGGCACGGGGAACCAGGCGCAGGCCGGTGTGGCGGCGCGGCCGGGTACTGGAGGCGCGAATGCGGGCGTGGCGGGGGAGGCCACCGCGGGGGTGGCCGGAAACGCGGGCGTGAGTGGTGATGGGGCGGGTGCGGCGGCGCTGGTGATGCCGGAGGCGGTGCCCGCGCCGGGTGGCGCCTCGGGTTCCGCGTCCGGGGGCGTGCCTGGGGTGGCTCCTAGTGTGGCGGCTGGAGGTGTGCCTGGAGCGGTGGGTGGCGTTGTGGCGGACGGCGGGTCGCCGGGAGGTGAAGCACCGTTGCCGTGGGAAATGGGCGTACGGACGAAGCCGGTCAAGCCGGTCGCGTGGGTGAGCCCGATCGATGGGCCGAAGGCGTTTCCCCTGGTAGTGGCGGCCATCGCCGTGCTGATGGGCGGCTTGTGGCTCGTTGTCACGGTACAAAAGTGGCGTAACCGGAGAAAGGTGTTCTAATTTCGTCTTTACTGTTACTTTGACCCGACTAGTATTCCCTTGACCAAGGTTTCGGGACTACGCGGAGGGCACCGGTGGCACGCACACGAGTGACGGCCGTGTCCGCTATCGTCCTCGCACTCGCCCTGTCGGGTGCCGGTGCGGCGCCGTTCATCATGCAGAGTGCGAGCGCCTCCGTGGCGATGGACCCCATCGAGGGGTGTGACGCCGGCCAGGTCTGCGACGCGGGCCCGCCGGAGACCGACGTCACCGTCACGGTCACCGCCACCGCCGGCCAGCCGCCGCCGCCCGAGAGCGACGAGGAGGCGCCGGAGACGACGGTCACCAAGACCGTCACGGCGACCCCGACCAAGGCCACTCCCAGCAAGACGGCCACGCCCAAGCCGACCAAGACCAAGAGCACGCCCACCCCGCAGACCACCACGCAGGCCCCGCAGCCGCTGCCGACGCAGGAGGACATCGAGGTCCCCCCGGTGACCCCGACCACTCCCACGGCGGAGACGTCGGTGGAGATGCCGGCGATCGCGCCGACTGACGCGGTCACCCCTGCGGCCACGTCCCCGAGTCAGACGCAGGCCGCCTCCACCGAGGAGGTGCCGCTGGAGCTGCGGCAGGCGGCGCCGGAGTACGACCAGCGCACGCTGACGCAGAAGCTCAGCATCCCGGCGCTGGTGCTGGTGCTGCTCGCACTGTTCGCGGTGCTCATCTTCGAGGGACGGCTGCGCAGGATGGCCCACGCGGCCGCCGTACGGAAGGCGGGGCCGCAACCGCCCCCGGACGCGGCGGCCATGCCGCCCGGCGGCGGTTACCCGGCGGGTCCCGGCTACGCGACGGCCGGGTTCGCGGCTCCCGGCTACCCGGGCGGTACGGCGTACGCGCCGATCATCAGCTTCGTGCCGGTGCAGACCTACCCGACGGTCACCCCGCCCCAGTACGACCCCAACCACCCCTACCCGCCGCAGGGGTACGTGCAGGAGCCCACCACCCCCTACGCGCAGCCGCCGCAGGAGCCCGTGGTGCTGCACCCGGACGAGTTCGACTCCTACAGCGAGCCGCCGACGTCCCGTGAGCGTGACCCGTTCGAGCCGGTGATCCCGCCGGAGCCGGTGGCGGCGGACATCCCGCCGGGTGGGGCCGGCCCGTACGATCCTGACCAGGACCAGCCGCTCGGGCCGGCCTCGGCGGCCGAGTCGGGCGACTCGGAGCCGTGGCAGCAGCACCAGCGCGGGCTGTTCGAGCCGGCCAAGGACTACGAGCCGCCGCCGTACGTGCCGGCCGACGGCGAGGCGACGGCCATCCAGCCCCTCCCGCCCCAGCCTGAGGCTCCGGCCCAGGAGCAGGCGGCGGCTCAGCCGCAGGAGCCGACCAAGGAGATGCCCGACTCCAAGCGCCGCTTCTTCGGCAGGAAGAAGAAGTAGCGAAGCGTCCGAGGCGCGGGACCGGAAGCCATCGGGGCCTGTGAGCGCTGGGCGCGCGGGCCGAGGGAGCGCGGAGGCTCTGAGAGCCGGAGACGACGAAGGACCGGAGACGACGAAGGGCCGGAGACCCCCGCGGGGGTCACCGGCCCTTTCGGCTGAGCGAGCTACGGCTTGGTGGTGTCGGCGCCGCGCCGGAAGATCTTGTTGCCGAGCCACACCAGCGGGTCGTACTTGCGGTCCACCACGCGCTCCTTCATCGGGATCAGCGCGTTGTCGGTGATCTTGATGTGCTCGGGGCAGACCTCGGTGCAGCACTTGGTGATGTTGCAGTAGCCGAGCCCGTGCTCCTGCTGGGCCGCCTCCTGCCGGTCGGCCACGTCGTACGGGTGCATGTCCAGCTCGGCGATCCGCATGAGGAATCGGGGACCGGAGAAGTTGGTCTTGTTCTCCTCGTGGTCACGGATGACGTGGCAGACGTTGTTGCACATGAAGCACTCGATGCACTTGCGGAACTCCTGCGAGCGCTCGACGTCGACCTGCTTCATCCGGTATTCGCCGGGCCGCACGCCGGCGGGCGGCGTGAAGGACGGCACCTCGCGGGCCTTCTGGTAGTTGTAGGACACGTCGGTGACGAGGTCCTTGATGACCGGGAACGTCCGCATCGGCGTGACCGTGATGGTCTCGTCCTCCTCGAAGGTGGACATCCGGGTCATGCAGCCCAGCCGCGGCTTGCCGTTGATCTCCATGCTGCACGAGCCGCACTTGCCGGCCTTGCAGTTCCACCGTACGGCGAGGTCGGGCGCCTGGGTGGCCTGGAGGCGGTGGATGATGTCGAGGACGACCTCGCCCTCGTTCACCTCGACCGTGAAGTCCTCCAGCCGGCCCTCGCCGCCCTCACCGCGCCAGACCTTGAACTTTGCCTTGTAGCTCATGACGTCTTCGCTATCCTGTCGAATTCGGTCATCTCTTCGTCGGTGAGGTACTTCTTCAGCTCGTCCCGGTCGAACAGGCTGATCAGGTCGTCGCGCATCGGCGGCTGGACCTTCACCTCCACGTTGACCGTCGAGCCGTCCTCGGTGGAGCAGACGAGCAGCTTGCGGCGCCACTCCGGGCTCATGCCGGGGAAGTCGTCGCGGGTGTGCCCGCCGCGGCTCTCCTCGCGCATGAGCGCGGCGCGCGCGACGCACTCCGACACCAGCACCATGTTGCGCAGGTCGATCGCGAGGTGCCAGCCGGGGTTGTAGATGCGCGAGCCGGCCGCGCCGACCATGCGGACGCGTTCCTTGAGCTTCTCGACCACGCCGAGCGCCTCGGAGACCTCCTCGGCCTTGCGGATGATGCCGACCAGCTCGTTCATCGTCCGCTGGAGCTCGTGGTGCACCTCGTACGGGTTCTCGCCGCTGCGGCCCAGCGGGGCCAGCGCCTCTTCCCTGGCGCTCTCCACCTGCTCCGCCGCGACCTTGGGCCGGGCGGGCAGGGAGTCGATGTACGAGGCCGCGCCCGCGCCCGCCCGCCGGCCGAAGACCAGCAGGTCGGACAGCGAGTTGCCGCCCAGCCTGTTGGAGCCGTGCATGCCGCCGGACACCTCGCCGGCCGCGAACAGGCCGGGCACGCAGGACGAGCCGGTGTCGGCGTCGACCTCGACGCCGCCCATGATGTAGTGGCAGGTCGGGCCCACCTGCATGGGCTCGGCGGTGATGTCGACGTCGGCCAGCTCCTTGAACTGGTGGTGCATCGACGGCAGCCGCTTCTTGATCTCCTCGGCGGGCAGCCGGGTGGACACGTCGAGGAAGACGCCGCCCTGGGGTGACCCGCGGCCGGCCTTCACCTCGGCGTTGATCGCCCTGGCCACCTCGTCACGGGGCAGCAGCTCCGGCGGGCGCCGGTTGTTGGCCTGGTCGGTGTACCAGCGGTCGCCCTCCTCCTCCGTGGTCGCGTACTTGTCCTTGAAGACCTCGGGGATGTAGTCGAACATGAAGCGCTTGCCCTCGGAGTTGCGCAGCACGCCGCCGTCGCCGCGGACGGACTCGGTGACGAGGATGCCGCGCACGGAGGGCGGCCAGACCATCCCGGTGGGGTGGAACTGGATGAACTCCATGTTGATCAGCTTGGCGCCGGCCAGCAGGGCCAGGGCGTGGCCGTCGCCGGTGTACTCCCAGGAGTTGGAGGTCACGACGTACGACTTGCCGATGCCGCCGGTGGCGAGGACCACGGCGGGCGCGTCGAAGAGGACGAAGTTGCCGGTCTCGCGCCAGTAGCCGAAGGCGCCGGAGATCGCGTCGCCGTCCTTCAGCAGCCGGGTGACCGTGCACTCGGCGAAGACCTTGATGTAGGCCTCGTGGTCGCCGTGCGTCTCGTAGTCCTCCTGCTGGAGCGCGACGACGCGCTGCTGCAGCGTGCGGATGAGCTCAAGGCCGGTGCGGTCGCCCACGTGTGCGAGCCGTGGGTACTCGTGCCCGCCGAAGTTCCGCTGGCTGATCTTGCCGTCTTTGGTGCGGTCGAACAGCGCGCCCCACGCCTCCAGCTCCCACACGCGGTCGGGAGCCTCCTTGGCGTGCAGCTCGGCCATCCGCCAGTTGTTGAGGAACTTGCCGCCCCGCATGGTGTCACGGAAGTGCACCATCCAGTTGTCGTCGGGGTTGACGTTGCCCATCGCGGCGGCGGCGCCGCCCTCGGCCATGACCGTGTGCGCCTTGCCGAACAGCGACTTGCAGACGATGGCCGTGCGCTTGCCCTGCTGGCGGGCCTCGATCGCGGCCCGCAGGCCGGCCCCGCCGGCGCCGATGACGACGACGTCGTACTCGTGGCGCTCTGTGTTGTGCGTGTTTTCCACTGGAAAGCTGTCCTTACGCGTACGGGAAGGCGATGATGCCCTTGGCGACCAGGCGGACGTACAGGTCGGCGCCCATGACCGAGAACATCGAGGCCCACGCGAGGGGTTGGTGCTTGGCGTTGAGCTTGGAGACGAACGTCCAGGCCCGGTAGCGCAGCGGGTGACGGGAGAAGTGGTTGAGCCGCCCGGCCGTGATGTGCCGGCAGGAGTGGCACGAGAGCGTGTAGGCGTTGATCAGCACGGCGTTGGCGATCAGGATCCAGCTGCCGAGGCCGAGCGGCTTGTGCACGAGCGCCAGCACCGCGTCGTAGGCCAGGACGAGGCCGATCACGATGGCCGCGTAGAAGAAGTAGCGGTGCACGTTCTGGAGGATGAGCGGGAAGCGGCGCTCACCGGTGTACTTGCCGTGGGGCTCCTGGACGGCGCAGGCCGGCGGCGAGAGCCAGAACGAGCGGTAATAGGACTTGCGGTAGTAATAGCACGTCAGGCGGAACCCGCCGGGCAGCGCCAGGATGAGCAGGCCGGGCGACAGCGTGTACCAGTCGCCGATCGGCGCCCACCCGAACAGCTGCGCCCCCTCGGGACACGTCACCGCCGCCAGGCAGGGCGAGGCGAACGGGGCGATGTACGGATCGACGAAGATGCTGTTGTCGATGATCGCCCATACGCCGTAGACGAGGAAGGAGGCGAGCCCGAGGAATGTCACGAGCGGGGCCAGCCACCATCTGTCTGTTCGCAGGGTGCGTACTCTGACTTGCGCACGCTGCCGTCGGACCGGAGCTTCGGGCGTCGTCTGGGTCATCGCGGACCTCTCCACCTCCCGCGGATCCCTTCGCGCAGGGGGTCCGTGGTTTCGTTTCGCTGGGCGCGCTCACACGGCGGGATCCGCTCGGGCGCGCGTTGGTGGGGGATACGTTACGACGACAGGATCGTTTTTTGTGAGCGGGGTCACTCACTTTTTCGATGACTTGCTGTGATTCCTGTCACGTACCCGCGTCAGAGGCGCTGCCCCTGTGCCGGCAACTTAACCACCGTCACGAAAAAATCATCTATCTGCCGGACAACCCGGATGAATTGCTCGAAATCCACTGGTTTCGTGACATAAGCATTGGCGTGGAGGCGGTAGCTGTGGAGGATGTCCTCCTCGGCCTCCGAGGTCGTCAGGACCACCACCGGGATCGTCCGCAACACCTCGTCCGCCTTCACCTCCCCCAGCACCTCCTTCCCGCTCATCCGCGGCAGGTTGAGGTCGAGCAGGATCAGGTCGGGGCGCGGCGCGTCGACGTACTCGCCCTCCCGCCGCAGGAACGCCATCGCCTGCTCGCCGTCGTTGACCACGTTGAGCCGGTTGCGCACCTTGTTGAGGTCGAACGCCTCCTTGGTCAGCAGGATGTCCCCCTGGTCGTCCTCCACCAGGAGCACCTCGATGGGCCGCCATCCGTTCATCGTCCGTCTCCCGCCGCCGGCAACGTCCAGCGGAACGTTGCGCCGTGGCCGCCCGCCTCGGTGTCCTCTCCGTCGAGCCAGAGCTGTCCGCCGTGATACTCGACGATCTTCCGGCACAGGGCCAGCCCGATGCCAGTCCCCGGATAGACGTCTCGGGCGTGCAGGCGCTGGAAGATGAGGAAGATGCGGTCGGCGTACTTGGCCTCGACCCCGATGCCGTTGTCGGAGCAGCTGAACTCCCACATGTCGCCGGCGCGCCTGACCCCGATGTGCACCCGGGGCGGCTCCTCCGAGCGGAACTTGACAGCGTTCTCGATGAGGTTCTGGAAGAGCTGGGTGAGCTGCAGGTGGTTGCCCATGACCGGAGGCAGCTCGTCGCGGGTGACGGTGGCACCGGTGTCCTCGATCGTGGCGGAGAGGTTGTCGAGCGCCCGGTCCAGCGCCGCGTCCGGCTCGGTCACCGTGCGCTCGCCGGTGACCCGGCCCACCCGGGAGAAGTCCAGCAGGTCGTTGATGAGCAGCTGCATGCGCTTGGCGCCGTCGACCGCGTAGCTGATGTACTGCTTCGCCCGCTCGTCGAGCTGGGAGCCGTAGCGCTGCTCCAGCATCTGGGTGAAGCTCGCCACCTTGCGCAGCGGCTCCTGCAGGTCGTGGCTCGCGACGTACGCGAACTGCTCCAGCTCGCCGTTCGACCGGCGCAGCTCCTCCGCCTGGTCGTTGGCCACCCGCCAGGCCGACAGGATGCGGTCGCGCATGGAGTCGATGTGGCTGGACAGCTCCGCCAGCTCGGCGGGCCGGTCGACGTGCAGGTCGCGGTCGAAGTCGCCGGCGGCGACCGCGCGTACTTGGTCGGTGAGCTGGGCGATGGGTTTGAGCACCGCGTACCTGACCATCACCACCAGCCCCGCGCCGCAGCCGAGCAGCAGCACGAACACCACGATCAGCGCCACGATCAGCCGGTCGACCTGGGCGGCCACCTCGGGGCGCGGGTTGAGCTCGGCGGTCTTGGCGGTCATCGTCATCACCGTCGCCACCCCGGCGGCGAAGATGACCCCGGCGAACATCGCGACCAGCCAGAACCAGCGGGCTATCGGCAGCCGGCCGAGACCCGTGGGCTCCTTCGGCGGAGGGAGCGGATGGATGCTCACATTCTTCTCCTCCTCAGCATGACCACGGCCAGATCGTCGCTCAGCGTGCCGACGTGCCGGATGAGGCCGTCGAGGTCGATGACGCCGTGGGTGCGGACGAGCTCGACCAGGCCGTCCACGCCGAGCAGCCGGCCGGGCTCGTGCACGGCCGCCTCGATGAGCCCGTCGGTGTAGAGCATCATCGACCAGTCGTCGCCCAGCGGCACGTCGATGACCGACCACGCCGCGTCGGGGAAGATGCCGAGCGGCGGCCCCGACGGCGCGCCGTCCACCACCTCCACCGTGCCCCCGCGCACCAGCACGGGCGGCGGGTGGCCGACCACGCGCATGGTCGCGTGGCGCAGGTCGGGAGAGATCGTGGCCGTGCACAGCGTGGTGAAGATCTCGGGCGCCTGGCGCTCGGCGCGCAGCAGGGCGTCGAGCGTGCGCAGCAGCGTGTCGCCGGTCTGCCCGGCCAGCACCAGCGTGCGCCAGGCGATGCGCAGTGCCACGCCCAGCGCGGCCTCGTCCGGGCCGTGACCGCAGACGTCGCCGATCACCAGGTGCACCGAGCCGTCGGGGGTCTGCACGGTGTCGAAGAAGTCGCCGGCCAGCGTGCCGCCGCTGCCGGGCAGGTAGCGGGTGACGTGTTCGATCTCCCGCGTACGCAGCAGCGGGTCGGGCAGCAGCGCGCTCTCCAGCCGCGCGTTCTCCTTGGCCGTCAGCTCCGCCTGGACGAGCTTGAGCTGCGCCACGTCGGCCCGCTTGCGCTCCATCGCGTAGCGGATGGACCTGGCCAGCAGCCGGGCGTCCACGTCGCCCTTGACCAGATAGTCCTGCGCGCCCGCCTGGACCGCCGTGACGCCCACGTGGACGTCCCTCAGGCCGGTCAGCACCAGCACGGCGGTGTACGGCGCGAGCGCGATGACCTCCTCCAGGGCCTCCAGCCGGCTGGCGTCGGGCAGCGAGAGGTCGACCAGCACGCACTGGATCTCGGGAGTCAGCTTGTGCCTGGCCTCGCTCAAACTGCGGGCCCGGAAGATCCGGGGCGGCGCCACCGCCTCCTTCAGCAGCTCTTCGACCAAAAACGCGTCACCGTCGTCATCCTCGATGAGGAGCAACGTCAGCGTTTCGGAGAGATTGGCGGTCAAAACACCTCTTCGGGAGAGTGCGGTGCCCTAGGTGCTCATTCTGCGATGAGCTCGACCCCTTCCGGAAGCGTACCGTCGTGCCCGGCCTCGACGACGTATGAGAGGAGCGTCTCCCTGAAGGCCTGCGCGGCCCTCGTGGGCTCGACGTCCTTGCGGTGGGCCAGTGCGATCGTCCTGCTCAGGCCAGGTGGCGCGAGCGGCGTGCCGCGCAGCCCCGGACGGCCGTCGAGCACCATCGACGGCACCACCGCCACGCCCAGCCCGGCCTCGACGAAGCGCAGCACCGCGTCCATCTCGCCGCCCTGCACCGCGAGCCGCGGCTCGAACCCCGCCTGCCGGCAGGCCGCGAGCGTCGCCTCGCGCAGGTCGTAGCCGCGCCTGAACATCACCATCTGCCGCCCCCGCAGGTCCTCGATGCGCAGGTGGGGGCGCTTCAGCGGCTCGTGGGCGGGCGCGACGACGACGAGGTTCTCGCGCAGGATCTCCTGGGTGACGAGCGAGGGGTCGTCGCTCTGCAGCGGCATGATGATCAGCGACAGGTCGAGCTGCCCCCTCGCCAGCGCCCTGACCAGGTCACGCGAGCCGCCCTCCTCGACCAGCAGCTCGATGCCGGGGTACGAGCGGTGGAAGCGGGCCAGCGCGTCGGCCACCAGCCCGGCGCAGAGCGAGGGCGTCGCGCCCAGGCGTACCCGGCCCCTGCGCAGCCCCGCGAGCTGCGCCACCTCCTGCCGCGCGGTGTCGGCGTCGGCGAGGATGCGGCGGGCCAGCGGCAGCAGCGCCTCGCCCGCGGCGGTCAGCGTGACGTTGCCGCGCGCCCGCGAGAACAGCCGGGCGCCGAGATCCTCCTCCAGCGCCTTGATCTGCTTGCTCAACGACGGCTGCGCGACCCGCATGCGCTCGGCCGCCTGCGTGAAGTGACGGGCCTCCGCGACCGCCACGAAGTACGCGAGCTGCTGAAACTGCATGTGATTTTCCTCGCATCGGCGCGTGCGGGGAACTTCGAGAAAGCCGCACCGACCCACATCATAGCCCCAAGCTATCGAAACCAGACCCACGATGACTTGGACGGATCATTGCTGGATACCTAGCTTTTGCGTTGTGACTGCCACGATAGAGCGCGGGTCCGCCACCGCGCCTGTTTCCGCCCCCAAGAAAGCCCCGACGGGCAAGAAGCCCGGCGGGTTCCTCAGCTCGTCCAACGGCAAGAAAGTCGTCATGGCCGTCACGGGCGCCGTGATGGTGCTCTTCCTCGTCGGCCACATGCTCGGCAACCTGAAGATCTTCTTCGGCCGTGAGTCCTTCAACGAGTACGCCCACGCGCTGCGCACCCTGCTGGAGCCCATCGCGCCCTACCGCACGCTGCTGACCCTCGTCGAGATCGTCCTCGTCGTCTCGGTCGTCGCGCACATGTGGGCCGCGATCTCGCTCTCCCGCCGCGCGGGCAAGGCCAGGCCGGTCAAGTACGTGGCCAAGAAGTCCCAGGCGAGTGGCTACACCACGCACATCATGCGGTGGGGTGGCGTGACGATCGTGCTCTTCGTGATCTGGCACCTGCTCGACCTGACCTTCGGCGTCGTCAACCCCAAGGGCTTCGACTCGGAGCCCGCCGACCGGATGATCGCGGGCTTCGACCCCTCCCGGTGGTGGGTGACGCTGATCTACCTCGTCGCCGTCGTCATGGTCGGCCTCCACCTGCGGCACGGCCTCTGGAGCGGCTTCCAGACGCTCGGCTGGGCCAACCGCAGCCGCTACCGCGTCCTGCGCGCGACCGCCGGCCTCGTCTCGGCCGTGCTCGTCGTCGGCTTCCTGGCCCCGCCCCTCGCGATCACGTTCGGAGTAGTCAAGTGAAGTACACCGAAGGCCCCGAGATCCGGGACACCAAGGCTCCCGCCGGGCCCATCGAGGAGCGCTGGGAGAAGCGCAAGTTCAGCGCCAAGCTGGTCAACCCGGCCAACAAGCGCAAGCTCAGCGTGATCGTCGTCGGCACCGGCCTGGCCGGCGGATCCGCCGCCGCCACGCTCGGCGAGCTGGGCTACAACGTCAAGTCCTTCTGCTACCAGGACTCACCGCGCCGCGCCCACTCCATCGCCGCCCAGGGCGGCAT
Organism: Nonomuraea sp. NPDC004580; assembly: GCF_040609855.1. Taxonomy (NCBI): domain Bacteria; kingdom Bacillati; phylum Actinomycetota; class Actinomycetes; order Streptosporangiales; family Streptosporangiaceae; genus Nonomuraea; species Nonomuraea sp. NPDC004580. Next base: position 29,162 of record NZ_JBEXLH010000037.1, read on the forward strand.
CAACGCCGCCAAGAACTACCGCGGCGACGGCGACTCGATCTACCGGCTCTTCTACGACACCGTCAAGGGCGGCGACTTCCGCGCCCGCGAGTCGAACGTCTACCGCCTCGCCCAGGTCTCGGTGAACATCATCGACCAGGCCGTGGCGCAGGGCGTGCCGTTCGCCCGCGAGTACGGCGGCCTGCTCGACACCCGCTCCTTCGGCGGCGCCCAGGTCTCCCGCACCTTCTACGCCCGCGGCCAGACGGGGCAGCAGCTGCTGCTGGGGGCGTACCAGGCGCTGGAGCGGCAGGTCGCGGCCGGGACCGTCACCATGCACACCCGGCACGAGATGCTGGACCTGATCGTCTCCGACGGCCGCGCGCGCGGCATCATCGTGCGCGACATGGTCACCGGCGAGATCGAGCGCCACTACGCCGACGCCGTCGTGCTCGCCACCGGCGGCTACGGCAACGTGTTCTTCCTGTCCACGAACGCCAAGGGCTGCAACACCACCGCCATCTGGCGGGCGCACGAGCGCGGGGCGTACTTCGCCAACCCCTGCTACACGCAGATCCACCCGACCTGCATCCCCGTGTCGGGCGAGTACCAGTCGAAGCTCACGCTCATGTCCGAGTCGCTGCGCAACGACGGCCGCGTCTGGGTGCCGCTGCGCAAGAACGACACCCGCGCCCCCGGCGACATTCCGGAGGAGGAGCGCGACTACTACCTGGAGCGCATCTACCCCGCCTTCGGCAACCTGGTGCCGCGTGACATCGCCTCGCGCGCCGCCAAGAACGTCTGCGACGAAGGCCGCGGCGTCGGCCCCGGCGGGCTCGGCGTCTACCTCGACTTCCGCGACGCCATCAACCGGCTCGGCCGCGACGCCGTCGAGAAGAAGTACGGCAACCTCTTCGAGATGTACGAGCGCATCACCGGCGAGAACCCGTACGACGTGCCGATGCGCATCTACCCCGCCGTCCACTACACGATGGGCGGCCTGTGGGTGGACTACGACCTGCAGTCCACCATCCCCGGCCTGTTCGTCATCGGCGAGGCCAACTTCTCCGACCACGGCGCCAACCGCCTCGGCGCGTCCGCGCTGATGCAGGGCCTGGCCGACGGCTACTTCGTGCTGCCGACCACCATCGGCGACTACCTCGCCGCCGGCCCGTTCGGCGACGTGGACGAGGAGGCCGTGGCCGAGGCCGAGATCCGCGTCCGCAACAAGATCGACCGGCTCCTGTCCGTGAACGGCACCAGGACGCCCGACTCCTTCCACCGCGAGCTCGGCAAGCTCATGTGGGACTACTGCGGCATGGAGCGCACCGAGGAGTCGCTGCGCAAGGCCCTCGATCGCATCCCCGAGCTGCGTGCGGAGTTCTGGCAGAACGTCAAGGTCACCGGCACCGCCGAGGAGCTCAACCAGGTGCTGGAGAAGGCCGGCCGGGTGGCCGACTTCTTCGACCTGGCCGAGCTGATGTGCCTGGACGCCCTCGTCCGCACCGAGTCCTGCGGCGGCCACTTCCGCGCCGAGTCCCAGGACGCCGACGGCGAGGCGCTGCGCGACGACGAGAACTTCGCGCACGTGTCGGCCTGGGAGCACACCCCCGACGGGCCGGTCCTGCACAAGGAAGCGCTCGAGTACGAGTACGTCAAGATGACCCAGCGGAGCTACAAGTGAACCTGACCCTACGTGTCTGGCGTCAGAAGGGCCCTTCGGACGAGGGCCGCATGGTGACGTACAAGGTTGAGGACGTCTCCCCGGACATGTCGTTCCTGGAGATGCTGGACGTGCTCAACGAGCGCCTCATCCTGGAGGGCGACGACCCGATCGCCTTCGACCACGACTGCCGCGAGGGCATCTGCGGCATGTGCGGCATGGTCATCAACGGCGTCGCCCACGGCGAGCAGCGCGCCACCACGACGTGCCAGCTGCACATGCGCCACTTCGAGGACGGCGCCGAGATCACCATCGAGCCGTGGCGGGCCGCGCCGTTCCCGGTCGTCAAGGACCTCGTCGTGGACCGCAGCGCGTTCGACCGCATCATCCAGGCGGGCGGCTTCGTCTCCGTCCCGGCCGGGTCCGCGCCGGACGCCCACAGCGTCCCGGTGCGCAAGGAGGACGCCGACGCCGCCTTCGACGCGGCCACCTGCATCGGGTGCGGCGCGTGCGTGGCGGCCTGCCCGAACGGCTCCGCCTCCCTCTTCACCGCCGCCAAGATCACCCACCTGTCCCTGCTGCCGCAGGGGCAGCCCGAGCGGCTCTCCCGCGCCAAGGCCATGGTGGACCAGATGGACGCCGAAGGGTTCGGCGGCTGCACGAACACCGGTGAGTGCACGGCCGTGTGCCCGAAGGGGATCCCGCTGGACACGATCGCGCAGATGAACAGCGACTACCTGAAGGCGAACGCCAAGTAGCCGATCACGCCGAAGGGGCGGGTGAGCTTCGCTCACCCGCCCCTTCGGCTTCGGTGCTCTGAGCAAAAGGTCTCCGCTCTGGAGCGCTTCGCGCAAGCGAGCTCAGGCAGTTCTGCTTTTCGGCGCCTCCCGGCGCACCCCACGCGTCCGGCGACTGGTCTCCCACCCGTTGCCCGTGGAGGCGGTGGGCCCTTTACGCCCACCCTGACCTTGGGATCGTCCTGAGCGTGTTGACCTGTGGCCTTACACGACCAGGGCCGTGGGGCCGTTCATCCTAGTTGCCTGTGAGGCCCGGAGCGAAGGCTGCCTACCTCAATCGTGAGGGTCTTGCGGCTGACGGCTGTGGAGGAGGTCCCGTGCGGAGACGGCGGTCCATTGACGCCATCTCAACCGCGGGATCGTCTCCCGACGGGTGGTGACCGTAACGGTCTTCCTGCAGGGCTTGGCCGCCGGAGAAGTCCATCGAGGTCCAGGGCGTGTCCGACCTCGTGGTGCACCAGGCTCGCGGAGACATGATCGCGGGTGCCGAGAGCGATGATCATCGGTGTACAGAGGCCCGGAATCACGTCCCACTGAGGAGATGTCGGATCATCCGGGCGGACGGGCTGGCCGCGCAGGTGGCCGAGGTGGTCAAGGTCGCATACGGAGCCCTCGCCCACCCAGATCGCGTCGAAGTTCTCCGCCAGCCGGGTGGCGATGTAGGCAGGCAGTTCGGCGCCCTGCTGATCCGCCCCGACGGCATCGTCGCCCGGGCCGACGACCACGACCCCGGTCAGGAGGCGTTCCCGCACGCCGCGACCCGCTGGTTCGGAGCCTCCTCGACACGGTGAACGGCAAGATCACAAAGAAGTGCTCGTTCTACCAGAACGCCGCGCCCCTCGGGGGCCTCTCCCTCGAACGCGAGGCAGCACGCGCCCAGTAGAACGCGGGAGTGGCGGCGTCATGTGATCATCCCCGCCATCGGACAGCCGCTCCCTCAACAGGCGAAGCTGATAATGATAGGTACAGCTATCATAATTTCAGCTACCATTATCAGCATCGGGAGTCAGGTGTGGAGAAGCCGGAGCGGTTGTTCGCGCGTGACGAGGAGTGGGAGGCGCTCGCCGACTTCGTCGCGGCACCCACCATGGGCGCCACTCTCGGGCTGATGTACGGCCGGCGCCGCCAGGGCAAGACGCTCATGCTCGAACTCCTCGCGCAGGCGACCGGTGGCCTGCTCTTCGCCGCGACCCAGCAGAGCGAGCCCCAGAATCTCGCCGATCTCGGCGCCGCCTACGCCGCTCATCGCGGGCTGCGGCAGCCTGTCTCGTTCGGCGGATGGCGGGAGGGGCTCGACGAGCTGCTCCGCCTCGGGGAAGAGCGCGCCGTTCCGGTGATCATCGATGAGTTCCCCTACCTGGTCGCGGCCACGCCGGCGCTGCCGTCGTACCTGCAGCAGGCGCTCAGCCCGACGGGGCACGCCAAGGAGCGCACCCGCACGCGCCTGATCCTCTGTGGCAGCGCGCTCACCACGATGGCCGAGCTGCTAGGCGGGGGAGCGCCCCTACGTGGGCGGGCGGTGCTCGAGCTCGTGGTGCGCCCCTTCGGCTTCAGGGACGCCGGCGCGTTCTGGGGGCTGACGGCGGATCCTGAGCTGGCCTTCCGGGTGCACGCCCTGGTCGGCGGCACACCCGCGTACCGGGAGATGAGCGGTGGCGCGGGGCCTGACGAAATCGACGCCTTCGACCGCTGGGTGCAGCGCCGGTTGCTGAACCCGGCGTCGGCCATGTTCCGCGAGGGCGGGTTGCTGCTTCGTGAGGAGCCGTCGATCGCCGACCCCAGCTCGTACGCCGCCGTCCTGGCCGCCATCAGCGCGGGCAACCACCGGCGCACGGAGATAGCGGCGGTCCTGGGACGGCCGGTCAGCGCGCTGGGTCACCTGCTCTCAGGTCTGCGCGGCATCGGCCTGGTCGAGCAGGTGGACGACGCCCTGCGGCAGAAGCGCAGCGTCTACCGGATCGCCGAGCCGGTCGTCCGGCTGCACCAGCTCATCACGCAGCGGCGCGAGCCCGAGCTGGTGGCGGGCAGGGCGGCGCAGGTCTGGCGGTCCAGCGCCGACACGGTGGCGTCCAAGATCTACGGCCCGCACTTCGAGGACCTCGCCCGCGAGTGGTGCTTCCTGCACGCCTCGGGCGACACCTTGGGTGGGTTCGCGAGTGCCGTCCGGCCGAGCGAGGTGAGCTGCCAGGCGCACCGGCGCCGGCATGAGCTCGACGTCGTGGTCACCGAGACGGCCTCGTCGCAGCGGGATCGCATCACCGCCATCGGCGAGGCCAAGGGCACGCTCGCTCCCATGGACATCACCCAGCTCCAGCGGCTGGAGCACCTGCGCGCGCTGCTGCCCGACGATCGGGTGGACGGGCCGCCCAAGTTGCTGCTGTTCGGCAGGGCGGGGTTCACGGGAGAGCTGGTGGAGGTGGCGCGCGGGCGGCGGGACGTGGAGCTGGTGGATCTGCACCGGTTGTACGCGGGCGATTGATTCTTTCTCGAAGAAGGCGGTAACAAAGGGGCGGTTCGGACCACTTCCCGGTGTCAGGAAGAAACGATGTCCGAACGAAGGGGCTGGGCGGTGGCGGATGATGCGCACCGGTTCACCGGCATGTACGACGCATGCCGGCAACGCGTGTGGGCGTACGTGGTCAGTCGCGCCGGGCGGCAGGTCGCCGACGAGGTGGTGAGCGAGACGTTCGCGATCGCCTGGCGGCGGCTCGACGACGTGCCGGAGCCCGCGCTGCCGTGGCTGCTCGGCGTGGCCAGGAACGTGCTGCGCGACAACGTACGCGCGGAGCTGCGCCGCGAGGCGCTGGCGGCCGAGCTGCGGGCCTGGACCGAGGGCGACGTGGCCGAGCAGGTGAGCGAGCGGCTCGGGGTGCTGCGGGCGCTGGCCGCGCTGCACGAGGACGACAGGGAGATCCTCGTCCTCGTCGCCTGGCACGGCCTGTCGCCGAAGGAGGCGGCCAGGGTCGTCGGCTGCTCGCCCGCGGCCTACCGCGTACGCCTGCACCGGGCCCGCAAGCGGCTGAAGCAGGCCATGGAGACGGAGCCGGCGCCGAAGCGGTCCCACGTGCGGAATCTCAGCGAGGAGTGGTCATGAACCCGATGGAGGAGCTCCGGGCGGCCAGGCCCGCGCATCTCGATGAGCGGCAGGTGGACGAGCAGACCCGGGCGGTGGAGCTGGCCAGGGCGATGGCGCGGCCGCGCGAGCCGAGACGCGGGCGCAGCCGTGTGGCGCGGCCGGTGTGGGGGTTCGGGCTCGCGGGCGCGGTGGCCGCCGCGGCGGCGGTGGCGATCGTCGTCTCCGGCAACACCGCCGTCCCCGACCCCGGCGTGCGGCACGCGGTGGCGACCCAGCAGACCCCGACCGAGCAGACCCCGACCGAGCAGACCCCGACCGAGCAGACCCCGACCGAGCAGGCCCCCACGGTGCGGCTGTCGGCGCGTGACGTGCTGCTGGCCGCCGCCGAGAAGGCCGGACGGCAGGTGGAGGGTCGCGGCGACTTCTGGCACAGCGTCACGATCAGCAGGAACGTGTACGTCGCCGAGGACGGCTACCGCGTCGTCGACCGGTCGAGCAGCGAGCAGTGGACGCCCGCCGATCCCAAGGGCGAGCAGTGGTGGCGTACGCGGTCGCTGGGCGTGCAGCCGATGACCGACGCCGACAGGCGGGCGTGGGAGGCGGCGGGCAAGCCGTCCGAGATCGTCGTGCGGATGCCCGCGAAGGACAGGAAGAACAAGCCGGGCAGGCTCACGCTGCCCACGACGCCGCGCCCGGAGCGGTTCGACAGCAGCAAGCTGGTGGACGGCCACGTGTTCTGGCTGGGCCGCAACGTCACGATGAAGGACCTGCGCGGGCTGCCGGACGAGCCGGAGGCGCTGAAGAAGTGGCTCATGGCGTCGTACGCCGGGCACGGGACGGAGTCCACGAGCGAGGAGATGACCGGCGACGCCTGGCTGTTCAAGGTCGCGATGGGCCTGATCATGGACATGCCGGTGACGCCCGAGGTACGCGGTGCGGCCTTCCGCATGCTGGCCGACCTGGACGAGGTGGAGGTGACCGCCGGCGTCACCGACGCCGAGGGGCGGCAGGGCACGGCGGTGTCCGTACGCGAGACCTACCCCCAGGGCGGCGTCTCGGACAACCGGCTGATCTTCGACGAGACGACCGGCCGTCCGCTCGCCAACGAGCACGTGGTCGTGCGGCCCGGCGGTTACCAGGCGGGGCTCGAGCCGGGCACGGTGTGGAACTCCAACGCGGTCATCGAGGCGGGCTGGACGGACACGCTGCCCCGCTAGGAGAGGTCCCAGGCCCGGGCGAAGGTGTCCACGGCCGAGGTCGCCATCGCGCGCAGCTCGGCGTCCACCAAGGTGCGGGTGCCGAGCTGCGCATCGGCCCCGACACCCCCGAGGTGTGGCCGGCCCTGGCGGCACTGACGTTCGGGCTGGGCAGCGGCTGCTTCGGCGCGCCCACCATGGGCTCTCTCTACCGCACACTCCCCGGGCCGATGGTGGCCCAGGGCAGCTCCGTGCTGTACATGCTCAACCAGCTCGGCGCCGCCCTGGGCGTCGCCCTCGTCACGCTCGTCGTCCAGACCGCCGCCGACACCATGAGCGGGCTGCGCGGCGTCTTCTGGATCTCGTTCGCCGCCGTCGTGGTCGTCCTGGCGCTCATCCCGCTGCTGCCGGGCCGGGCAGCGGCGGCGGCTCAGGCGGAGGCCGTGCCGTCCGCGGGGACGAAACCCCACAAGAACGGAATCAGGTAGCGCGGCGGCTCGCCTAGGAAGGCCGTGAGATCCTCTTCGGAGACCTCCAGCGTGACGGCCGAGCCGGACCGCCCCGGCTCCCAGCCCCGCTCCAGCGCCCGCCTGACGCAGGCGGCCACCAGAGCGGGCGTGACCGGGATCGTACGGTGACCCAGCCAGTTGTCCGGCCGGGCGCACGGCAGCGACACCACCAGGACGTTCGCCGGCTCCGCCGCCCGCTCGACCGCGAACGTCAGCGGCGTCCACCCGTTGCCCTGGCTGTAGGACGGCTTGCGGCGCACCCGCCAGCGGTAGGAACCGCCGTCGACGGTGATGCGTCGCGAGCCCTTCTTCGGCATCGCCACCGGCTCACCCCTTGTAGTTGAAGATCTGGCGCAGCGTGTGCTGCACCTCGACCAGGTCCTGCTGGTCGGCCATGACCTGGTCGATCGGCTTGTACGCCTCCGGATGCTCGTCCACCAGGGCGGCGGCCCGGTCGGCGTTCCAGGTGCGGCCGCTCATCGCCTCGGTCAGGGACCGTGCCGACAGCTGCTTCTTGGCCTTCGTCCGCGACATACGCCGCCCCGCCCCGTGGGAGCACGAGTGGTAGGAGTCGGGGTTGCCGCGCCCGCGCACGATGTAGGAGCGGGTGCCCATCGAGCCCGGGATCACGCCCTCGTCACCGCGGTCGGCCTTGATGGCGCCCTTGCGGGTGATCCACAACGACTTGCCGAAGTGGGTCTCCTGCTGGGTGAAGTTGTGGTGGCAGTTGATCGTACGGACCCGCTGCCCCTTGCCGACGACCTTGAACAACGCGTTGATCAGCACCCGGTCCATCCGCGCCCGCGAGGCCATCGCGTAGCGCTGCGCCCACAGCATGTCCTCGATGTACGCGGTGAACTCCGGCGTGCTCTGTACCAGGTAGGCCAGGTCGGGGTCCTCGAGACCGACGGCCTGCTTGCGCATCAGCTTCTTCGCGCCCGTGATGTGGAACTGGGCGAGCTGGTTGCCGATGCCGCGCGAACCCGAGTGCAGAACCGTCCAGACCCGGTCACGCTCGTCGAGGCAGACCTCGACGAAGTGGTTGCCGGAGCCGAGGGTGCCGAACTGGTCGGCGACCTTCTTCGTCTGCTTCGGGTTGAGGTCGGTGTGAGGCAGGCCGAGCTCGCTCAGCGAACGGTCGATGCCCGGGTCGTCGTGACCCTTGCCGACGCCGGCCGGGATGCGGCGCTCGACCATGGGCATCAGCGCGGCCAGCGTGTCGGGCAGGTCGGCGGCCGTGAGCGTGGTCTCGGTCGCCACCATGCCGCAGCCGATGTCCACGCCGACGGCGGCCGGGATGATGGCGTTCTCGGTCGGGATCACCGAGCCGACCGTCGCACCGATGCCGACGTGAGCGTCAGGCATGAGAGCGACGTGACCGGCGACGAATGGCAGGCGGGCGGTGCGTGCGGCCTGCATGATCGCGCCTTCGTCGATCTCGCTGGCCCACGACAGCAGGTTCGGTGCGGGCTGGTTCGGCATGAAAGGAATCTCCTCACTGAGTCGTGATCAGTGTGTCGTGACCCGAGAGGATTTCCCATCTATTTTACCGTTCGGGGCCTGGTCAGGCCCTGAACGACCAGGTCAGCGCCATGCTCCTGCCGCCGCGGCCTGGGCCGCGTACGTCTCGAAGGGTTTCGGCGGGCGGCCCGTCACCTCGGCGACCACCTCGGAGACCGGCTGGTCGCCGAGTGCGCGCAGCGCCGCGAACGCCTTCGCCGCCCCGATCGACTCCTCCGAGAAGGCGTTGGCCGCGATGTAGTCCTCCTCGCCGCCCCGGTAGCGCACCTCGCGGCCGATCTCGCGGCCGATGATCTCGACGGCCTCGCCGAACGACAGCGAGCGCGGGCCGGTGATCTCGTACGAGCGGCCGGCGTGACCGTCCTGGGTCAGCGCCGCCGCGGCCACCGCCGCGATGTCACCCGCGTCCACGAACGCCTGGCCCACGTCGCCGAGCGGCAGCAGCAGCTCGCCCGCCATGATCGCGGGACGCAGGAAGCCCTCGTCGAAGTTCTGGTCGAACCAGCTCGGCCGCAGGATCGTCCACGCGGCGCCGCAGTCGCGCACGGTGCGCTCGGCGGCCTGCAGGCGCTCGTCGCGCATCGCCTCGATGCCGCCGCTCGACAGCAGCACCACCCGCGTCACGCCCCTGGCGACCGCCAGGGACACGAACTCCGGGTCGATCGGGACGCCGTCGGGCGCCATGAGGTAGAGCGCCGACGCTCCGGTGACGGCAGGCTCCCAGGTGGCCTGGTCGGACCAGTCGAACCTGGTCTCGCCGCTCCTGGAGGCGGCACGGACGGGGTGATCGGCGTCGCGCAGGATCTTCGCCACGCGGCGGCCGGTGGAGCCGGTGGCACCGAGGACAAGGATCACTTGAGAGGTCATCCCCGCACTCAAGCAAAGCCCACCGACAGAAACCGTCCATGGTGTGCCGGTGGGTCACTCCGTCCAGGCGGTGGTGGCGTCGAGGCGGGTGCGCCACAGCTTCTCGCCGTCGCCGCCCGGCTCCCAGCGGGCGCAGAAGTCGAGCAGGGCGCGGCAGCGGGCCACCATGGCGGCGTGGCGGTCGGGCCAGGCGGGCACGGGGTCGCCGTACGCGGCGAAGAAGCGCGGCAGCAGGGCCACGTGCTCGGGATGGTGGCTGCGCACGATCCACTCCACCCAGGCGAGGTCCTCGACCGGCCGCCCCGGGTGCGCCCACTCCCAGTCGAGGATGGCCGCGGTCTCGTACGTGGCCGGGTCGAACAGCATGTTCTGGGGCCCGTAGTCGCCGTGGACGATGCCGAGCCGGTGGATGCGGGCCAGCATGCGTCCGCACTCGGCGAACACCTCCTCGGCCCGCCCCTCGTCGAGGAGGTCCTGGCCGTGCAGCCCGTCGACGTAGCGGGTGGTCAGGCTGGTGTCGGTGACCTGGTGGACGCGGGGAACGGGCAGGCGGCCGCGCAGGCGGCGCAGGTAGCGGCTCTCGGTGGTCAGCCTGAAGGCCGCCTCGGGACCCTGGTAGCACTTCACGACCAGGGCGCCGTCGCCGAACGTGCTGTTGGTGTACCCGTGCTTCACAAGGGTCGATTCTGGCGTACGCGTACCCTCGCCGGGCGCTGCGCCGCGCGATCCGGGCGGCTCCGATACACGATGTAAGGACGGTACAAATGCCCCAACAGGGCGGAAAATCTGGGCACCGGGAGGCTGGACGGGAAGCGTCCGGCGCACCCCATCCGCCCCGGATGTGCACCTTGTAAAGATTGCGGGCGGGGTTCTTGTAACTGGATGAAAACGGTTTGCCGGTCCAGGTGACGCCTTGTCAAGGTGGTCGAGCTATGCGCTCCCTTCCTGAGGCCGATCCCGGCGTGCCCGACATCCGCAGCCCGCTCCGCTACCTGTGGTGGAACGCCGGGCGCCAGGCGTCGTCCCTGCTTCTCGGCATCGGCTTCGCCGTGCTGTGGTGGCTGGTGCAGGCCCTCATGCCGGCCGTGCTCGGGCAGGGCATCCAGGCCGTCACCGCCAAGGACACCCCGTCCCTGGTCACGTGGTCGGCCGTGCTGTTCGGGCTGGGGCTGATCCAGGCGTTCAGCGGCATCATGCGGCACCGCATGGCCGTCTACAACTGGCTGGCCGCCGCCTACCGCACCGTCCAGCTCACCTCCCGCCAGGCCGCCAGGCTCGGCGCCACGCTGCCCAAACGCCTGTCCACCGGCGAGGTCGTCAGCGTCGGAAACTCCGACATCGCCCACATCGGCAACAGCATCGACATCCTGCTGCGCGGCACCGGCGCGGTCGTCGCCATCGTCACCGTCACGGTGATCCTCATCTCCACCTCGCTGCCGCTCGGCCTGCTCGTGCTGGTCGGCGTGCCGATCTTGGCCGCCGCCGTCGGGCCCCTGCTCCGCCCGCTCCACCGGCGCCAGCGCCGCCAGCGCGAGCTGACCGGCGAGCTGTCCACCCGCGCCGCCGACATCGTCGCCGGGCTGCGGGTGCTGCGCGGCGTCGGCGGCGAGCAGGTCTTCTCCCGGCGCTACCGCGACGAGTCCCAGGGCGTACGCGGGGCGGGCGTCCGCGTCGCCGGCGTCGAGTCCGTGCTCGAAGGCGCCCAGATCGTGCTGCCCGGCCTGCTCATCGCCCTCGTCACCGGCATCGGCGCCTCCTTCGCCGTCGCCGGCGACATCCCCACCGGGCAGCTCGTCGCGTTCTACCTCTACGCGGTCTTCCTCATCGGCCCCATGCGCACCCTCACCGAGGCCGCGGACAAGCTCACCAAAGGCCACGTCGCCGCAGGCCGGATCATCCGCATCCTGTCGCTGGAGCCCGAGGTCACCGGCGGCACCGGCAGCAGCGCGGGCGGCGTGCTGCGCGACTCCTACAGCGGGGTCACCCTCCAGCCCGGCTGGCTCACCGCCGTCGCCGCCGCCACGCCCGGCGACGCCATCGCCATCGCCGACCGGCTCGGCCGCTACGCCGACGGCGACGTCACCTTCGGCTCCGCCGAGCTGCGCGCCCTCCCCATCGACGAGGTGCGCTCCCGCATCCTCGTCGCCGACAACGACGCCCGGCTGTTCAACGGCCGGCTCCGCGACGAGCTCGACGTCCGCGGCCAGGCCACCGACGAGGACATCCACCGGGCCCTGCGCGCCGCCTGCGCCACCGACATCGTCGAAGCCCTGCCCGACGGGCTCGACACCGAGGTGGCCGAGGCGGGTCGCGAGTTCTCCGGCGGCCAGCAGCAGCGGCTGCGGCTCGCCAGAGCGCTGATCACCGACCCCGAGGTGCTCATCCTCGTCGAGCCCACCAGCGCCGTCGACGCCCACAGTGAGGCCCGCATCGCCGAACGCCTCGCCGCCGCGCGCGCCGGCCGCACCACGCTCATCTGCACCACCAGCCCGCTCGTGCTCGACCGGGCCGAACACGTCATCTATGTCGAGGAGGGCCGGGTGCTGGCCGAGGGCACACATCGGCAACTGCTCGACGGCTCGCCCGCCTACGCGGCGACCGTGACCCGCGGGGAGGACTGAATGGCACGCGAGATCCTGCCGGTCGCCGATCGCAGACAGGTGCGCGCCTACGCCAGGCGGCTCACCCTCAAATACCCGCGCGAGCTCGGCTTCGCCCTGCTCCTGCACGGGCTGGCCGCCGTCACCGGCCTGCTCGTCCCGTGGCAGCTCGGCGAGCTGGTGCAGAACGTCCAATACGGCTTCGCCGTCGACGTGCCACTCGTCGCCGCCGCCATCGGCGCGTTCCTGCTGCTCCAAGGCGTCCTCGTCCGCTACGCCGTGCTCGCCTCCGCCAAGCTCGGCGAGAAGGTGCTGGCCGAGCTGCGCGAGGAGTTCGTCGACCGGGTGCTCGGGCTGCCCCTGTCCACCGTCGAACGCGCCGGCTCCGGCGACCTCATCACCCGCACCTCGCGCGACGTCGACGCCCTGTCCCGCACCGTGCGCCACGCCGTGCCAGAGACGCTCATCGCCATGGTCACCTTCGTGATCACCATCGGCGCGCTGCTGCTCGTCAGCCCGCTCCTCATGCTCCCCATGCTGGTGGCCGGGCCCATCATCCACATCGCCACCCGCTGGTACCTCGCCCGCGCCCGCGACGGCTACCTCCGCGAGAACGCCGCCTACGCCGACATCACCGAAGGGCTCGCCGAGACCGTCGAAGGCGCCAGGGCCGTCGAGGCGCTGGGGCTGCGCGAGCGCCGCCGGGCCCGCACCGACGCCGACATCACCCGCTCCTTCGCCGCCGAACGCTACACCCTCAGCCTGCGCACCACCTGGTACCCAGCGGTCGAGCTCGGCTACGTGATCCCGGTGGTCGCCGCCCTCCTGGTCGGCGGCCTCTTCTACACCAGCGGCTGGGTCTCCCTCGCCCAGGTCACCACCGCCGCCCTCTACGCCCAGCAACTCATCGACCCCCTCGACCGCTTCCTGATGTGGATCGACGAACTCCAGGTGGGCGGCGCCTCAATGGCCCGCCTGCTGGGCGTGGCCAACGTCCCCGACGACCGCACCCCCAAAAGCACTCCCACGAACGGCTCCGCCCCCACCACCCCAAAGCCCGCCGCCCTCGAGGCGCCCACCACCCCGGCGACCACCTCCGGCGACGCCTCGGGGACCAGGTCGGGCGGCCGCTTCCCGGCCGCTGGTGCGGGGTCTGCCGGGGAGGTGTTGCGGGCCTCCGATGTGCGTTATGCCTACCGTGCGGGACGGGATGTGCTGCACGGTGTGTCGTTGACCATTCGGCCTGGTGAGCGGCTTGCCATGGTGGGGCCGTCCGGGGCCGGGAAGTCGACACTCGGACGGTTGCTGGCCGGCATCCACGGTCCTCGCACCGGGTCCGTCACCGTCGGCGGAGTGCCCCTGGTCGACCTGCCGCTCGACGAGCTGCGGGGCCAGGTCGCCCTGGTCACCCAGGAACACCACGTGTTCAAGGGCACCGTCCGCGACAATCTCATCATCGCCCGGCCCGACGCCGCCGACTCCGCCGTGGTCAAGGCCCTGGAAGCCGTCGACGCCCTCGACTGGGTGCTGGCCCTGCCCGCCGGTCTGGACACCGAGGTCGGCTCCGGCGGCCTCACCGTGTCACCGGCCCAGGCCCAGCAGCTGGCCCTGGCCAGGCTCGTCCTCGCCGACCCTCACACCCTCGTGCTGGACGAGGCCACCTCCCTCATCGACCCCCGTGCCGCCCGCCACCTCGAACGCTCCCTGGCCGCCGTCCTGGAGGGCCGCACGGTCATCGCCATCGCCCACCGCCTCTACACCGCCCACGACGCCGACCGGGTGGCCGTCGTCGAGGACGGGCGCATCACGGAGCTGGGCTCGCACGAGGAACTGGTGGCCGCGGGCGGCTCGTACGCGGCCCTGTGGCGCAGCTGGCACGGCACTCCCACCACCACCCCGTCCTAACGCCCAGAAAGGCCGAAACCAGAACCGGGACCTGATGGGTGTCGGGGGAGTGCCGGCTGTTCTGGTCGTGAGAGCGCTGTCTCCGTTCTGTGGGTGAGGGGGCCGGCCCGATGGTGGTGCCTTGGGTGACTGGGCGGTGGGGCCTGACGCTCAGGTCAGGGTCAGGGAGCCGGGGGTGGATCTCAGGACGGCTGTGAGGGTGGGGGTGGTGCCGTGGGTGAGGTCCAGGTCGACGTTCAGGGCTGAGAGGGACTTTTGTGCCGCTTCCACGTCGGGGTGGCTGGCGCGGAAAGAGGTCAGTTCGACGTTCGGCAGGCCCGAGGCCGTGGGGTGGTGGGTGGTGGACCAGTCGATGAGGAAGGGCACTACGCCTGCTGTTGCCGGTGGGGTGAGGCGCCAGGTCAGCAGGTCGCCTGATGGGGTGCGGCGGGACATGTCCTGGGGGTCGCCGGGGTCGTAGCCGTGGGCGCGGGCCCGGGTGACCACTGCGTCGATGTCCGTCACCGCCACTGCCCAGGTCACCAGGCGTGCGCTGGTCAGCGTGTCTATGCCGAAGGGGCGGGGGACGGGCGGCTGCTCCTGGTCCGGGTCGGGGCCGATGACCTCCAGGTAGGCTCGGCCGCCCAGCCCCAGGAGGCGGTTACGGGTGCCCAGGCCGGGGTGACGGCCGCCCTCGACCATCTGTACGCCGAGCTGCTGTTCGATTTCGGCCACGGTGGTGTCGAGGTTGGGCGTGGCGTAGACGAGGTGATCTAGCATTCGGTCTATCTAGCCACTTCGCAGCTCGGTATTCGGTGTCGGGACGTGATCTCTCACCTATCACCGCCAATCGCTCAGCATTTCGTGTTCTTCGGGGGGAGGGCGGCCGTCGTCAGGTAGGTGTCGATGTGGTCGCGGGCACAGGTGTTGCTGCCGTAGAGGGTGTGGCCGGGGCCGTCGTGGCGGATGACGACGCTGCCGGGGACCTGGGACAGGACGCGTTCGGTCGAGTCGGACTCGTTCCAGGCGCCCGCGCCCAGCAGCGGCGGGAGGCCCTTGGGGAGGGCGGCCGGGGGGTTGGTGACGGGGACGGGCCAGCCGATGCAGTTGAGGGTGGCCGAGAGCGAGGTGTTGGCGGCGCCCGTGCTGGGGGCGATCTTGCGGAGCCGGGCCAGCGTGGTGGTCAGCTCTTTGCGGGTGGCGGGACGGGGCCAGTCGGTGCATTCGGTGACCGGAGTGGCCTGGTCGGGGTAGCGGGCGCCCCTGGCGGGGACGAAGCCGGAGGCGTCGCCCTCGGCGGCCTTGCGGATGGCCTCGGCGAGCCTGGGCCAGGCGGGGGCGCCCTGGCGGGCGAGGCCGAGGGCGAAGGACTGGAGGTCGATGGCGCGGTAGGCGACGTTGGCCGTGCTGGTGGGGATCGGGGTGCGGTCGGCGCGGGCGATCAGTCTCCGCCAGAGGGCGGGCACGTCCTTACAGCCGTTGGCGGCGCACCAGGTGAAGAAGCGGCGCATCGACTGCTCGTGGGACCTGGCCGTGGCCTCCAGCTCGCGGGACCAGTCGGCGGTGCTGTGGTTGAGCGTGCCGTCGAGGACCATCGTGCGGACGCGGCCGGGGTGGAGCCGGGCGTAGGCCTGGCCGAAGAAGCCGGCGTAGGAGGCGCCGTAGTAGTTGAGCTTGTCGGCACCCAGGGCCTTCCTGATCGCCTCCATGTCTCTGGCGTGGTCGGCCGAGCTCATGTTGGCGAACAGCTCGGGGTCTTTGAGCCGGCAGGCCTCGGCGTAGCCGCGGTTGGTGTCGGACAGGCGGCCGAAGTCGGCGTCGTCGCGCGGGACGCCGGCGATGGGGATGCGGGTCCAGGTGCAGGGCAGGCCGGTGCTCAGGCCCTGGAACTGCTCGCCGTAGCCGCGAGCGTCCCACGTGATGACGTCCATCGTGCGGCGGAGCTTCGTCCACCAGCCGGACAGCTGCTGGGTCATGGCGATGCCGGGGGCGCCAGGGCCGCCGTACGCCACCAGCACCTGGCCCTTCGAGGCACCGGTCGCCTTGAGCCGGCCCACCTTGAGGGTGATCTTGCGGCCGTCGGGTTTCCGCCAGTCGACGGGGACCGGCACGTCGGCGCACTCCATGCCGCCCTGCGGGCAGGGTTTCCAGGTCAGCGAGGACGGGGGGTCGGCCGTCGCCGCCGAGGCGGGACCCGCGAGGGCGGTCGTGAGCAGGGCCAAGGTGAGGGTGAGCGGCTTCAGCATGGCGATCACGATGCCGGAACGAGGCTGCCGGGCGCGTCGGACCAGGGTTTGGTTTTCGGGGGCCGGATGTCAGACCTGGGTTGGACAGACCCAGCACGTACGCGAAAAGGCCGGGCGTGGTGTGGACCCCGCCCGGCCCGCGCGGAACAGAAGCACTACCCCAAAGACTTCTTCAGGAAGTCCACCTGCAACAGCAGCAGGTTCTCGGCCACGACCTCCTGCGGCGTCATGTGCGTCACCCCCGACAACGGCAGCACGCTGTGCTGCCGCCCGGCCGCCAGCAGCGCGGACGACAGGCGCAGCGTGTGGGCCGACACGACGTTGTCGTCGGCCAGGCCGTGGATCAGGAGCAGGGGGCGTTCGAGCTTGGCCGCGTCGGCGAACAGCGACGACTTCTCGTAGACCTCCGGCTGCCGGCCAGGGTCGCCCAGGTAGCGCTCGGTGTAGCACGTGTCGTACAGCCGCCAGTCGGTCACCGGCGCGCCCGCCACGGCGGCGTGGAAGACGTCGGGGCGGCGCAGGACCGCGAGCGCGGCCAGAAAACCGCCGAACGACCAGCCCCGGATGGCCACGCGGGACAGGTCGAGGTCGTCGGGGTATTGCTCGGCGACGCCCTGCAGCGCGTCGATCTGGTCCTCGAGCGCGGGGGTGGCGAGGTCGTTGAGCACGGCGCGCTCGAAGTCGACGCCCCGCCCCGGGGTGCCGCGGCCGTCGGCCACGATGACCGCGAAGCCCTGCTCGGCGAACCACTGGCTCTCGAGGTAACCCCCGCGCCGGTTGAGCACCCGCTGGGCGTGCGGCCCGCCGTACGGGTCAAGGAGGACGGGCAGCTTGCGCGAGCCCTGCTCGTGCCACGAGGGCAGCACCACGGCGGTGGCGAGCTCGCGCCGGCCGGAACGGCCGATGGAGACCCGCAGGTCGAGGCCGGGACGCTCGGCGAAGGACGGGATCGGGACGGCCATGCCGTCGCGGCGCACGACCGTGGTGGAGACGCCTTCGGCGTCGAGGCTCTGCTCGGTCAGGACGCCGACACCGCCCGACATGCGCCCCGAGAACACCCCGGACCGGGTCGAGACGGGCAGCAGCGAGTGGCCGTCCCACGTCCAGAGCTGGATCTCGGTCGGGTCGCCGCTGGCGCTGAACAGCACGCTGTCGTGATCGACGTCGAGCACCGCGCGCACCTGGAGGGTCGGCGGCGTGACCGCGCGGTCGCCGACGAACAGCCGGTGGCCGCCCTCGGAGTTGGCCACCCACACCAGGGAGCCGTCGTCGAGGTGGGCGGGCACGCCGGTGACGATGTCGACCCAGGCGGGGTCGGTGTCCTCGCGGACGAGCGTGGTGGCGCCGGTGGCCGGATCGACCTCGAACAGCCGCATCGTGCGCTGGTCGCGGGTGAGCGTGACGATCGACAGCGCGTGGGAGTCCCAAGCCGCGGTGGTGAGATATTCCTCGTCGTACGGCACCGCCACCCGCGACCCGTCGAGCCCCAGCACGAACAGCTCGGTGACGGCGTTGGGCGTGCCGGCGGCGGGATAGCGCTGGGCCGTCGCGGGACGGTCGGGGTTGGCCGGGTCGGCGATGTGCCACACCTGGACGGGAGCCTCGTCGGCGCGCTCGACCAGCAGCGCGTCGCTCGACGGCGCCCACCAGTAGCCGCGCATCCTGTCCATCTCCTCGGCGGCGATGAACTCGGCCAGTCCGTACGTCACCGTCGGCGACTCGGGCTCGGCCAGCGCGCGATCATGCCCGGACGCGAGGTCCTGGACGCGCAGCGCGCCCCCGGTCACATAGGCGACATGCCGCCCGTCGGGGGACAGCCGCGGGTCGATGACCGCCCCGGGCGTGTCAAGCCTGCGCGCCTGCCCGCTCGCCAGCTCCACCACGTAGAGCGCGCCGGACAGCGCGAAGCAGGCCCTGCTCAGGTGGGCGTCGGACGCGTAGGCCACCACCCCGCCCGCGGCCTCCCTGCTGCGCTCGCGCCGCGCACGCTCCTCGGGCGGGAGGTTCTCCTCCTCGTCGCCGTGCAGCTCGCGCGGGTCGACGACCAGGCGTTCGACGTGGGTGTCGGTGTCGAGCTCCCACAGACAGGTCACCGGATCGGTGCCCGTCCTCGTCCGCAGGAACACCACCCGGCCGCCGTCCGGGGAGATCGTGAAGCCTCTGGGAACGCCCAGCGTGAAGCGGCGGGTTCTGGCATTCAGGCGCGGGAAGCTCTCGCTCATGGCCTCAATCCTGCCATTGCTACGCTCGTGGACATGACTGACCGACGGCTGCTGCTCGTGCACGCCCATCCGGACGACGAGTCGATCGGCACCGGCGCCACCATGGCGAAATACGTCGCCGAGGGCGCCCACGTGACGCTGGTGACCTGCACGCTCGGCGAGGAGGGGGAGATCATCCCCGGCGACCTCGCGCACCTGGCCGCCGATCGCGACGACGCGCTCGGGCCCTACCGCGTCGGCGAGCTGGCCGCCGCCTGCCAGGCGCTCGGCGTGGAGGACCACCGCTTCCTTGGCGAGCCGGGCCGCTGGCGCGACTCGGGCATGATGGGCGTCGCCTCCAACGACCACCCGAGGGCGTTCTGGCGCGCCGACCTCGACGAGGCGGCGGGCGAGCTGGTCAAGGTCATCCGCGAGGTACGCCCCCAGGTCCTGGTCACGTACGACGACAACGGCTTCTACGGCCACCCTGACCACATCCAGGCCCACCGGGTTGCGCGCAGGGCGTTCGAGCTGGCGGCGAAGGCCGGCTACGGCGAGGGCGAGCCGTGGCAGATCGCGAAGTTCTACCACACGGCCGTGCCCAGGTCGATCATGCGGCGCGGCACCGAGGCGCTGCGCGAGGCCGACACCGGTTTCCTCATCGAGGACGTCGAAGACATGCCGTACGGCTGCGCCGACGAGGACGTCACCACCGAGATCGACGCGCGCCCCTGGATCGGCAACAAGATCGAGGCGATGCGCGCCCACGCCACCCAGATCACCGTCAGGCCGCCCTGGTACGCGCTCTCGAACGACATCGGCCAGGAGGTGCTCGGCGTCGAGCACTACACGCTGGCCATGGGCGTGCCGGGCCCGTCGGTGCCCGGTCCGCCCGTCGACGCCGGTGGCCTCGGTGAGCCGCACACCCGCGAGAACGATCTCTTCGCGGGCATCCACTAACCTCGTTCGACATGGAACATCGCAGCCAGGCCGAGTCGGCGCTGGGCGGGGCCGCCTACGGCATGCTGTTCGTGCTCGGCGTCGTCATGGCGGTCGTGGGCGGGTTCACGCATCCCGAGTGGCAGGCCGGGCCGGTGCCTTTCGCCGCCGTGATCTGGGTGGTGGCGTTGTTCGGGGTGTGCCTGGGCGCGGGCAAGATGATGAGCGCGCGGCTCGGGGCCATGGTGACGGCGCTCGGGTGGCTGCTGGTGACCATGCCGTTCACGCTGGAGATGGGGTCGGGCGACCTGGTGATCGCGGCCGGCACTGCGGGCTATGTCTACCTGTACGGCGGTTTGGTGAGCCTTGTCGCCGCTTACCTGCTTTCGCCCTCATCAGGAGGGGGTTCGTGGCTTCTGCGTGGGTACCCCGTTAAAGAATCAGACGTAGAGGCATAAAGTAGCTGAGTGCATTCCATAGAGCGGCACGTAGACCCTGCAACGTACCGTAAGGTCGTCGGCCGCTTCGCCACCGGAGTCGCGATCGTGACGACCAGGCTCGGCGACGTCGATCACGCGATGACGATCAACTCCTTCACCTCCGTCTCCCTCGACCCCCTGCTCGTGCTGTTCTGCGCGGAGAAGGTCGCGCGCTTCCACGACGCCGTGCTGGAGTCAGGGGTGTGGGGCGTCTCCGTGCTGCCGGCCTCCATGGAGGACGCCTCCCGCTTCTTCGCCCACCGCGGGCGGCCGCTCAACGGGCAGCTCGCCACCTGGCCGCATCACCGGGGCGAGTCGGGCGTGGCGCTGTTCGACGACGCCCTCGCCACGCTGGAGTGCGCCACTACGGCGGTGCACGACGGCGGGGACCACTCGATCGTGGTGGGCGGCGTCACCGCCATCGACACCCCCTCGGACGGGGCGCCCCTCCTCTACCACGAGGGCCGCTACAAGTCGCTCTGACGGCTTTCCCATGGCGGGGGCATGGCGGGGGGCATGGCGGGGGCATGGCACGGGCCAGGCGCTTGGCCTGGCCCGGTCATGTGAGACGGCCCCGTTACTGAGCCGGAGTGGTCGCCGTCTGGGACGGGTCGGCCGGGGTGGTCTCGGTCGGGGTCTGGGTCGGGGTTTCGGTCGGGGTCTCGGTCGAGGTTTCCGTGGAGGTCGGGGCGTCCGTGGGCTCCTCCGTCGGCTCGTCCGTGGGAGGCTCCGACGGCGGGGGACAGGTCGGGATCGCGTCCGTCGGGGTGTCCGTCGGCACGTCAGTGGGCGTCTCGGTCGGGAGGACCGGGACGGAAGGCGTCGGGGTGCCCGTCGGTGTGTCCGTCGGTGTGTCCGTCGGGGTGTCGGTCGGTGTGTCCGTGGGCGGGTCCGCCGGGGTCTCCGTCGGTGCCGGGGTCTCCGTCGGCGTCGGCTCCGTGGTGGGCGGATCCGACGGAGCGGTCGTGTCGGTCGGCGGAAGGGTCTCGGTGGGTTGGACTGTGGGCTCGACGGTCGGCACGTACGGCTGACAGGTGACGGTCACCGTCGGGCCGGGCTCGGTCACCGTGACGGTCTCGCGTACGGTGACGGTCGGCAGCGGCGCGACGATGGCGGCGGCGTCCCCGCGCTTCTTGTACGTGCCCCAGCCCAGCCGCGTCCTGGCGCTGGCCTCACCGCCGACCACGATCAGGTCGACGGTGGCCGTCTTGCACGACCGTCGCTTGCACACCCGCTGCTTGACGTTGAAGAAGGCCGCGCCCTCATGGGTGATCGAGACGTTCAGGTAGGAAACGCCCCTCCTCTTGACCACCGACGTCTCCGCGGTGTACTCCCCGATCGTGGGGCTCGGAGTCGGGGTCGGAGTCGGGGTCGGAGTCGGGGTCTCGGCGGGCGTTGACACCGGTGGCGACGTCGCGGGCGACGTCGCGGGCGGCGACGTGGGTGGCGACGCTGGCGGCGAGGTGGTGGGGTCGGCGGCGGCTAAGGCCACACGCGCGTGGGAGGAGTGGTCAGTGGCTCGTAGGGGTTCGGACGACGATGTCTGGGTGATCGCGACTCCGCCGGCTCCTGCCAGTGCGACGGTGCCGAGCAGCGCGCCCAGGATGGAGAATCTCATAATCCTGCTCTTGTGGGAGATTTCAGGACGGGGATCATTGGTCCGACTTGTCAACCTTGGTCAAGACTGAGACGCATGGACAGGCGCTTCCGGTTCCGGCGAGTGGCGAACTATGTGAATCTTTCTACGCCGCTCGGATTGCTGATCGCCGTCATAGGCAGCGCGACCAGGGAACCTGGCCCTGACGGGCTCGTCCTGGCCCTCGGCTACCGTTACCGTTTCCCGGTCGCGGGCGCGTTCACCGTCGGAAACGTGGTCCTGACCAGCGGAAACACGCTCAGCGAGCAGCTCATCCTGCACGAAGGACGGCATGCCACGCAGTGGGCCTGGTGCGCCGGCCTGCCGATGGTGCCGCTCTATTTGTTGTCGATGCTGGTGTCCGTGATGATGTGCGGACATCAGGCGTCGTACAACGTTTTCGAGCGCTTGGCCGGGCTCGATGACGGCGGTTATCCGCGTAAGGCGGTGTGGTGGCGCAGGAGCAAAGGCAGCACGAGTTGACGGACTCTTGTCAAGGCCGCCGCCTCATTGGAGCGCCAGCTCAGCAAAAATTCGGCCATTCCGGTACGGACGTCCGCGCCCCCGCGTTGTCGGCCTGGAATGTCAAGCTGGGCGGTGCGAAGCGTGGGCATCGCACCGCCCGCCCGGTCATGGGTTCAGCTTGAGCGTGTGGGTGGCCGCCTTCTTCACGGCGGCGGGGGAGGAGAGCATCGGCTGCAGGTCGCCGCGGGCCCAGGCCGCCGCCTGGTCCCAGTAGTTCTCGTGGTATGCGTGCCCTGACGCCCCCGTGAGGTTGATCCACTGGGACTTGTCCAGGTCGGACAGGTCGACGATCATCCGCATCGACGGCACGGCGGTGATCTCGTACCCGCTCTGAACGTTCCAACCGGTCGCGTTCACCGCGTCCTTGCCACCGGCGACGCTCAGCGGCCCCCGGTTGAACAGCGCCTCCACCGGCTCGATGCCCGAGGTGCCGAGCGAGCCGTTGACCAGCTCCAGCGTGTGCAGGTCGCCCCACCGCCACTTCTTGACGTCCTCGCCGAGCCGGTCGGCGAGCTCCTGGTGCGCGGAGGCCATCGCCAGGCGCAGGATGTCGTCGCGGGTCTCGGTGTAGCCCTTGGTGGTGACGTCGTCCCAGTACGGGTCGTCGGGCGCGTCGAGCAGCCGCCTGACCACCTCGTACCAGCGGTCGCCGCCGGTCGGCCGGGCCCCCTCGGGGAGGTCGTCGTTGAAGGTGAGCATGAGCAGGTGGCGCCAGACCGCGTTGAAGTACGCGGCGGGCGCCGAGCCGGCGCTCTGGGTGCCGTCCCACGACGTCAGCAGCTCCCTGGCCTGGACGGCGGGACCGGCCAGGTCCACCCGCTCCAGGGCGGGCACCAGCGTCTCGGCGAAGCCGTCGGCGGTGTCCTGCTGGATGCGGGCCATGTCGGCCGCGTCGATGGGGCCCTTCTTGATCGCGTCGCGGATGAGGCTCCTGATGCGCTCGGAGCGGTAGCCGTAGGCCCAGTCCTGGGTGAGCAGGGGCTGGTAGCGGCCGGGGTCGATGACGGCGTTGTTGGCGGTGACGATGAAGCCGTCGGCCGGGTTCTCGATGCTGGGGAGCTGGTCGTACGGGATGGGGGCGGGCTTCCAGTCGTACTCGCCGGTCCAGCCGGGCACGGGCCAGGTGCCGTCGCCGTTCTCGCGTACGGGGATGCGCCCCGGCGCCTGATACCCGATCTTCCCCGAGGTGTCGGCATAAATCAGGTTCTGGGCGGGCACCTCGAACAACGCCGCCGCCGCCTTGAACTCGTCCCAGTCCTTCGCCCTGTTCAGCGCGAAGATGGCGTCGGCCGTCCGCCCGGGGGTCAGCGCCGTCCACTGCAGCGCCACCGCGTTGGCCTCGCCGCTCGGCTTGGCCCCCGCCATGACGTCGTTGATCAGCGGCCCGTGCACGGTGCTCTTGACGGTCAGCGTGACCGTCTGCCCGCCGGCCACCTTGATCTTCTCCTCGCGGACGTCCAGCGGCAGCTGCTGCCCCTTGTAGCGGTACGCGTCGCCCTCCACCTGCTCAAGGAAGAGGTCGGCGACGTCGGGCCCCAGGTTCGTGAACCCCCACGCGATCTTGTCCGTGTGCCCGATGATCACGCCGGGCACGCCGGAGAAGGTGAACCCCGTCACGTCGTACGGGCACTCCTCGCTCACCTTCCTGCAGTGCAGCCCGGCCTGGTACCACACCGACGGCATGTTCGGCGCGAGGTGCGGGTCGTTGGCGAGCAGCGGCTTGCCGCCGGCGGTGTACTCGCCGGAGACGACCCAGGAGTTCGACCCGATGCCCGCGCGGTCGGCCGCGCTCATCGTCTCGGGCACGTCCGACAGGGTCTTCGCGGCCTGCGTCAGCGCCCGGGCGGCCCTGGTCCGCTGCTGGGGGCCCTGCTGCTGGGGCAGGGGACGCTGCTCGAAGCGGCCCTGACGGATGCCGCCCTCGTTGACGATCGGCGCGTGCCGGTCGAACGGATAGCCGGGGTAGAGCTGCTCGACCCGCTCCCTGGGCAGCTTGGTCAGCGCCAGCGCCCGGTCGATCTCGTCCTCCATGTTGGAGCGCAGGTCCCACGCCATGGCCTTCAGCCAGGCCAGCGAGTCGACGGGGGTCCACTTCTCCGGCTTGCCGCCGCTGCCCTGGAGCTTGAGCAGCGAGTACTCCAGGCTGCGGTCGGAGGCGTTGGGGTTGGCGGCCAGCCAGGCGTTGACGCCCTTCGCGTACGCGGCCAGGAAGTCGCGGGTCTCCTGGGCCAGCTCGGGCAGCTCCTGTTCGGCGACCCGGCGCCAGCCCATGGTCCGCAGAGCCTTGTCGTTGTCGAGGGTGGCGGCGCCGTAGACCTCCGACAGGCGGCCGGCGGTCAGGTGGCGGCGGAAGTCCATCTCGTAGAAGCGGTCCTGGGCGTGCACGAAGCCCTGGGCCATGAAGAGGTCGGCGGCGGTGTCAGCGTAGATGTGCGGAATTCCTGATTTATCGCGATAAATCTCCACAGTTCCTGACAAGCCGGGTAGCCGTAACGACCCGTCCACTTGCGGGAACGACCTGCGCACCGTGTAGACGAGAACCCCCGCCAGCACCACCGCCAGCGCCAGCAGAACGATCAACACCCGAACGAACCACCGCAAGGGCCACGGCATCCACGCAAAGGGCCTCACCGCCACCTCCTTCATGCCGAACTGGCATCAAGTTTGGCAGTTCGCGATCACTCCTCAGACCCGGGGCCGACGAAGCAGCAGGTCAGAGCCTCAGGTCCGGATCTTGCCGATGTCGCTCGACAGGTCGAGCCCCAGCAGGGAGTCGAGGTGCAGGAACGTCTCGAACTTCGCCCCCGGCGTCACCGACGCGTCGCTCTCCAGCTCGTCCAGCACCCGCAGGGCGGCGGGCGTGTCGAGGTCGTCGTCGAAGGCCGACTCGGCGCGTTCGGCGTACGCGGTGGCCATGGGCGCGCTGACCGACTCCGACCACTCGGCCACCCCGGCCCGCCACCGCCGCACCCTGCCGTCGGCGGCCCGCAGCGTGTCCCACGTCAGGTCGAGCGGCCGCCGGTAGTGGCTCTCCAGGAACGCCATCCGCACGGCGAGCGGATCGAGCCCGGCGTCGGCCACGTCGGAGAGCAGCGGGGCGTCGCCGGCGAACCGCACGCCCTCGGCGGGCACCCAACGGCCGCGCACGTCCTCACGGGGAACGGCCCCACCGACACAGAGGTCGATCCGGGAGCCCAGCTCCTCGATCGGCTCACCGGCCTCGGGCACGTGCTCCGCCGGCCGCAGATTGAGCGTGGCGGCGTCGGCGCGGAAGGCGTCTTCGTCGTGGACGGCGTCGCGAGCCGCCACGACCCGCACCCTGCGCCGCTCCAGCGCCCGCCTGATCAGGTCGGACACCAGGAAGGTGCGCAGATCGCCCACGTGTGCCCGGCGAGCGGCCGTGGGCCCGCACGTGTACAGCCGCAGCGCCCGCCCGGCGGCGATCTCCTCGACCTGCCCGGCGCGCGTGTCGTAGATCCGCACCATCACCCGAGCTTAGCCCGGCCTCACGCGCCCAGGAAACCGAGGATGTCCCTGTCGCCGCGCTCGCGCAGCCTGGCCAGCACCTCTTCGCTGCTCGCCATGTCGGACAGCCCGATCCTGGCGCCGATGAGCCGCAGGCCCTCCAGCTCGGAGCTGACCGGAGCGGTGTAGCCGAGCAGGTAGAGCGCCCGGTTGACGGGCGGCATCCCGGGAGGGGCCGCGGGCAGGTAGCGGGTCAGCAGCTCGCCGCCGTCGGAGACGGTCAGGAACACGTGGTCGCCCTCGCTCGCCTTGTACTCCGCGAGCACGTTCCTGATCGACCCCATGGTGGGCTGGTTGTGCCAGCTGATCACCACGTCGCCCGATGGAGCGGAGGCCGTGAGCTGCCCGCCCGGCGCCATCCCGAGGTAGGCCGCGAACCCGGTCGGCAGCGGCGAGCCGGAGCCGCGCAGGTGCTCGGCGTTGATGTCCACCCGGTGCCACCAGCGGCCGTCGCGGGAGCGGAAGCTGCGCCGCGTCTCCGAGACGTCCTTACGCGGCTGGTACGGCTCCGACTCGCCGCCGGGAGCGGTGCCCGCCACCCTGATCCAGCCCCGCTGCGTCCGCTCGAACCCGGGACCGCCCGAGTACGCGCGCACCGAGCTCTCGCTGACGTCGTAACGCGAGGTCAGGTTGGCCACGATCGTGCTCACCGACGCCTCACCGCCGGCCCGCTCGATCTCCCTGGCGATCATCTCCCTGATGCCCAGGTATTCGTCGCCGCCCCACCGCGTCAGCCCGTACTTGTTGCGGTCGACCCGGCGGAAGCGGTCGTCGGCGGTGAGCTGGTTGCGGATGCCGACCAGGCTGTAGTCCTCGCCGATGCGCTCCTGGATCTCCTCGGGCGACAGCGGCGTGCCGGCCACCGCGAGCACCGCCTCGGCCTTCTCGTTGATGCTGCGCGGCCACGGCACCACGTGCCGGCCGAGCACCCGTAGCTGCGGCACCGCGAGGATCCACCGTTCGGCGACGTCCTCGCGTACGCCGAGCTGCGCCACCATGGTGATGGCCTCGGGCAGCGGGCGCGGCCCGTCGGCGAACAGCTGGCGGGTCTTCTCCCGCAGGTCGTCGGCGCCGCCCGCGACCAGCCAGCCGTCGGACTGCTCGTAGCCGGTCAGCAGCGTACGGATGAAGCGCCAGGCCGGGATGCCCAGCGAGCGCAGCTCGGCCCCGTGCCACGGCACGGCCGCCTGGAGGTCGTCGGCCGGCACGGCGGAGCCCAGCCGCCCGCGCAGCCACACGACGTGGGCGGCCAGGGCGGCGGTCTCGGGCTTGGCCAGCCACGCGTCGACGTGCTCGCGCAGGTCGCGCTCGATCTGCCTGATGCGCTCGCGGGTGACCGAGAACCGCTGGGCCAGCTCGTCGAGCGTGGCCCTGCGGGTGGCGTACAGGCGGTCGCGGGCGATGGCCCGCTGCCGGTCGTCGAGGCCGCCGAACAGCTCGTCGATCAGGTCGGGCAGCGGCTTGTCCGGACGTGAGGGCGCGGGGACGGCCTCGGGCACGGGCTCGAGCAGCCGGTCGAAGACGCCGGTGAACAGCTTCTGCACCACGTCCTTGCCCAGAGTCTCCGGCGACCGCTCGGCCTCGGCGGGGTCGGAGAAACGCAGCAGGGGCAGGATGTCGCCGAGCATGAGATGCCCCCAGCACGCCACGGCGAGGTCGGCCAGGTGGCCCGCCACGGTCTGCGCGCCGACGATGGCGCACGCGCGATCGAGCGGGATCGCCTGCCACCAGGCCTCGGGCAGCTGGGGCTCCTCCACGATCGGCGCGATCTGACCAGGAGAGGTCCAGCGCAGGGGTGGAGCGAGGTCGCTCAGGCTGAGGTTCATTGAGGTCCAACCGGCAATGGGAATATATCCGCAGTTCAGACTATGTGATCAGAGGGGTAGAAACGGGCTTCCTCTTCCGGAATGCGAGATATAGAGCATCGAACGGGCACGGGTGCAGGCGACGAACAGTATGCTCCGTTCGCGTTGCAGCGCACGAGCCCGCGCGTACGGATCGGGCTCCGGGTCCTGTGGCGGCGGTTCTGGAACGATGCCTTCGGCGACGCCGATCAGCGCCACCCGCTCGAACTCCAGCCCCTTCAGATGCTGGAACGTCAGCGCCCGCACGTCCAGCCCGTCGAGCGCCTTCTTGGCCTCCCGGACCAGCCGCTGGTTCCTGGCCCCGACGGCGATCTCGGCCGGTGAGACGCCGCCGGCCAGCCACGACTCGACCGTGGCGCGCAGGCCGGCCAGCTCCGCCTCCTGCGAGTCGTACGCCCTGACGACCGGGCGCTCGCCGTGATGCGTCGCGCTGTAGTCGTACATGTCGGTCACGCCTTTGACGAGCCCGGGGGAGGGGCCGCCGCCGCGCAGCCGTACGACGAAGGACAGCAGCTCCTGCGGCAGCCGGTAGGAGACCCCGAGCAGGTGCTGGTCGGCGGGGATGCCGACGGCGCCGAGCGCCACCCGCGTGTCGGTCACCCGCTGGTGCGGGTCGCCCACGATGAACAGGTCGTCGCGCGCCCGCGGCACCACCGCGCGCAGCAGCCGCCACTGCGCCGGGCTGACGTCCTGCGCCTCGTCCACCACCACATGACGGTACGGCTTGAGCGCCGGATCCACGTCGTCCAGGAGATCGCCCGTGGCGATCGACAGCACCCGCAGCGCCTCGTCCGTGAGCTGGGCCAGCGACCGCGCGCCCGGCCCCACCAGCGCGGGACGCCGTCCCTCCGCGGCGGCCACGATGCGCACCGCCAGCCGCTCGGCGTTGTCCACCTCGACCCGCTTGCGCACCACCTCGTCCTCGATCAGCAGGTCCAGCCTGGCCGACAACTCCTCGGCCAGGCTCTGCGAGAACGTCACCAGCAGCACGGGACCCGCGCCGCGCAGCGCCAGGTGGGCCGCCCTGTGCAGGGCGATCACCGTCTTTCCCGTGCCCGCGCCGCCGATCACCAGCACCGGGTGGTCGTACCGCGCCGCCTTCGCCAGCCGGTGCTGCGCGGGACGCAGGAACGTGCACCACTCGGGCGCCGCGAGCACCCGGTCGAGCGCCACCTTGTCGGGCACGAACACCGCGCGGTCGGGGCTGCGCCGCAGGGCCGCGTACAGGTCGCCGGTGTCGATCGGGCCGGCGTCGCCGGTCGAGGCCCGCCAGGCGTCCAGCTCGCGCCACGCCTCGGCCATGGTGCCGCCCCTCGCCAGCACCGCCAGCGGGGCGTACTGGGTGGGCGGCAGCAGCGGCTCAAGCGCGGCCACGTCCGCCTCGGTGGTGATCAGCCGGAACAGCGGCAGCGCGACCCCGTCCAGGCCCAGGCCCAGCAGGTCGCCGTCGCAGATCGCGTCGAACAGCCGCGACGGCCGCACCGAGCGGCGTAACGCGGGCTCCACCCGCTCCAGGGCCTCGGCGTCCCACTCCTCGACGACGCCGATCACCGGGTTGACGCCGTAGCGGTGGCGGCGGGCGTACGACCAGGCCTCAGGGTCGGGCAGGACCGTACGCAGCCAGTAGACGTCCCGCTGCCGCACCACCACCCCGCGATGGCCCGGCGCCAGGCGCAGCGTGGCCACCCTCGGGTCCCTGGCGCCCCGCACCCGCTCGGGATGCGGCGCGCCCGGCACGTTCAGCAGGAACCGGCGCAGCGCGACCACGGCGTCCCTGCGCACCGGCTGGGCCAGTGCGCTGAGCTCCCCGGGAAACCCGGGGCCGATCGCGAGCCGCGGCACCGGCTCAGTCCAGCAGTTCGAGCAGGTCGCGGTCCCCGCGCTCGCGGAGCCTGTCGAGCAGGTCGGGCAGAGCGACGGGGCCCGGCATGCCGATGCGGGTGGCGATCACCCTGGCAGCCTGCTCCTTGGTGCCTCCAGGGGCCGTGTACCCGACCAGCCGGAGTGCCTTGGTGATCTTCTCGGCTCCCTGGGCGGCCACCGGCAGATGCCTGGCCCGCAGCACGCCCTCGTCCGACAGCGTCAGGAACAGGTGCCCGCCCTCGCGGGCCCCCACGTCCACCAGCAGCCGCTCGATCGACTCCAGCACGGGCCGGCCGTGCCAGGTCATCGTCAGCTCGCCCGCCGCGCTCCTGACCGTCCTGCTCTCGCCCGGCGACAGCCCCAGGTAGGAGGCGAACCCGGTCGGCAGCGCGCACTCGCCCCCGGCCATCTGCTCGGCCGTCACGTCGATGCGGAGCCACCAGCGGCCGTCCGGCTGACGGAAGCAGCGCCGCGTCTGCGAGACGTCCTTGAGCGGCTGGTACGGCTTGTCCGCCTCACCGCCGTTCGCCTCGCTCGCCGGCTGGACCACCGGGGTGAACGCCTGGAACTGCGGCGGCCCGACCGGCGGCGCCGGCGTCATGTGCACCGGGCCGAACGCCGACTGCACCAGCTCCACCGGCGGCTGCGGGTACGGCTGCTGCTGGCGCGGCGCCTTCCGCCTCGGCAGCGGCTCCGCCGGAGGCTCCGGCACGGGCGGTGGCGGTGGCGGTGGCGCCAGCGTGGTCAGCACCACCTGCCACGCCGGGACCTCCAGCGCCTGGATCTCCACCTGGTGCCAGTCGGCCGCGCCGACCACCTGCTCCTTGGGGGCGTCCGGGCCCAGCGTCCTGACCAGCTCGTCCAGATGCGCCCGGTACGGGGCCGCCTCGTCGCTGGCCAGCCACCGGTCCAGCCGGGCGCGCAGCTCCATCTCCGTGGAGACGATCTCGGCAGGGGGGACGGCGAAGAGCTTGGCGAGCTGGTCCACCGCCGACGGCTCGTCGGTGAACACCCGGTTCTGGGCCACCGCCCAGCTCTTGTCGTCGAGACCGGCGAACGCGGCCTCGATGAGCTGCGGCAGCTCCTGCCCGCCGGACCGGACCTGCTGGTCCTCGTCGTCCTCGTCGTGCTCGTCCCCGTGCTCGTCCTCGGGGGTGAACTCGTAACCCGCATGTCCTGCGGCCGCAGCCTCGGACCCGGGCTCGACGTCGGAAGGAACCTCCGGCTCGCCGTCCGTCTCCCCGTGCTCGGGGAGCGGCTCCGCCTGGTGGGCCGCCTCAGCGTCGGCGGCCTCGGGGGCCGGCTCGGGGGCGGGCTCGGGGGCGGGCTCGGGGGCGGGCTCGGGGGCGGGCAAGGCGTCGAGCGCGGGCTCCTCCTCGGCGCCCGCCTCGGCCGCGTGCGCCGCCTCGACGTCGGGAGCCTCGTCGCCGACGTGCACCGCCTCGGCGTCAGATGCCTCGCCGTCGAACGCCTCGCCGTCGGAGACCTCAGCGTCGGAGACCTCAGCGTGGGGGACCTCAGCGTGGGGGACCTCAGCGTCGGAGACCTCAGCGTGGGGGATCTCGGCGTCGGGGGCCGCCTCCTCGGCGGGGCTGTCCGCGCGAGCCTCCTCCAGCGCCTCCTCCAGCGCCTCCGCCTCTTCGGCGGCCGGCTCGGGGGCGGGCTCGTCGGCGGCGTCCAGCACCGGCTCAGACTCGGGCTCGGAGGCCGCGTCGATGACCGGCTCGTCGTCGGCGTCCAGGACCCGCTCGGCGCCCTCAGCGGCCTCAGGAGCGGGGGACTCGACGTCCGGCACGGGGAGCGGCGCCACGGCCGGTACGGACGCCGCAGCCGCGGGCTCACCGGCCTCGTCGGCGACGGGCCTGGCGGGCGCGAGGCGTACCAGGGCGGCGGAGAACAGCGTGTTGAGCACCGGCCGCGCCTGGATGAACGGCTGGTCGACCAGCTCGCGGCTGGTCAGCGCGAGCAGCCCCGCCCACGAGCCGGCCCGGTCGAGCGCGATGGCGACGGCGGGTTCGTCGGCCTCCTCGGGGTCCAGCACGTGCAGCGCGGGCAGGACGTCACCGATGGCCGCAGCGGGCCAGTGCTCCAGGGCGATCTCCGTCAGCAGCTCGCTCAGCGACTCGGGGCCGATCGCCGTGAGGACGCGCGGCATGGGCAGGCTGCGCCACCACGCGTCCGGCAGATCCGGCTGCCCGGTGAGTAGCGTGATCGTCGACGCGTCGCTCCACCTCAACGGTGGTACGAGGTCGCTCAGGCAGAAGTTCATCCCGTTCCGTTCACCAGCCCCTCACGCCGCCGCAGCGGTGCAGCCATCATCTCGCCGCCCACGGAACAGACCATAGTCCGGCAAAACAGCCCTACGCATCATGCTCTACGCATCAACGCCGAACAGCGGCAAAGCGTAGACGCACGTAGTCGGCCATCCAGCCAGTCTCCCTGCGGAGTGCGGGGGCCGCCAGTTCGTTCACGCGCCGGAGCAGGGGCTCCACGATGGTGGGGGGAAGCCCTTCGAGCACCGACGCGGCGAATGTGCGGACCCAGTCGGCGGCGCCGCCGGGGCACTCGTCGAGGGGTGTGGGCCGGTCGAAGTATTCCAGCAGCCTGACGACGAACCCCTCTTGTTCGAGGCGGTGCGCGTACTCGGCAGGCGTGGGAAAGTACCACGGCAGCTCGGGTTCGCGCAGGCCGTATTCGCGCCAGGCGGTCAGCATCGCGGTGGTCAGCTCGGCGCAGTTGCCCGCGCCGCCCATCTCCGCGACGAAACGTCCGCCAGGCGTGAGCGCCTCGCGGACGTTGGCGATGACGGCGCGGGGGTCGCGGTTCATCCAGTGCAGCGCGGCGTTGGAGAAGACCGCGTCGTACTTGTCCACGACGGTGAAGTCGTGCCCGTCGCCGATGATGAAGTTGATGCCCGGATACTGCGCCAGCGCCTTCTCGATCATCGCGGGGGAGCCGTCGATGCCGAGCACGTCGGCGCCCCTGAAGGCGATCTGGGCGGTCAGCACCCCGGTGCCGCAGCCCAGGTCGAGCACGCGCTCGCCGGGCCGCGGATCGAGCAGGTCGACCAGTGGCGCGCCCTGCGTGGAGACGTAGCCGAAGCTGCTGTCGTAGGCGCGACTGTTCCACCGCTCCAAGCTCGGTGTGTCGTATCGCATGACGATCAGCTCACATTCGATCAGACATCGGGCCCCCGTGGCCGTGCTGTCCGTTCACTTTAGAGCCTGATCGTCCCTACGACATATCAAGTCACATGGGACTCATCCCACACTCTTCGCCCATTCCCGCTTGAGATACGCCTTCGCCGCATCTGCCTGCGGAATCGTCATGAGCACCGGCGGACCGGGCGCCTTCGGCAGTTTCTGGGCCTGCTCGGTGTCGAGCGTGCCCTTCATCAGCATCGCCTCGCCGCGCGCCGGGCGGGCGTAGCCCTTCTGGAGCAGGTTCTGGCCCTCGTCGGAGAACAGGAACTCCTGCCACAGCCGGGCCGCGGCCGGGTGCGGCGCCGCCTTGTTGACGGCCTGCACGTGGTAGCCGCCGAGCGCGGCGCCCTTGGGGATGGTCACCTTCCACGCGTCGGCCTGCTCGGCGCTGCGCGCGGCATTGAGGTGGTCCCAGGCGACGACCACGTTGGCCTTGGACATGTCGGTCAGCCGGCCGGCCTGCTTGAGCTTGGCGAACAGCTCAACGCCCTGCTCGGGCCGCGGCGCGCCCGAGCTCATGGACGCGGCCATCACCCCGCCGAACGCCGCCGACGAGCGCAGCGGGTCGCCGTCGAGCGCGACGCGGTAGCCGGGCTTGAGCAGGTCGGCGAAGGAGGCGGGCGGCTTGACCGCGCGCGGGTCGTAGCCGATCGACATGTAACCGCCGTAGGCGGCGTACCAGGCGCCGGACGGGTCCTTGACGTGGTCGGGCAGGTCCTGCCACCCCTGCACCTTGTACGGCGCGAACTTCGCGGCCCCGTAGACCGCCATGTCCATGGTCAGGTCGAAGACGTCGGGCTTGAGCTGGGTGGCGACGTCGAGCTCGCGCTTGCTGCTGGCGGCGGGCTCGAGCTCGTTGATCTTGATGTCGTACTTGTCGGCGAAGGTGTCGATGATCTCGCCGAAGTTCACCCATTCGCGGGGCAGGGCGATGACGTTGAGCTCGCCCTCCTGCTGGGCGGCCTCGACGAGCCGCTCCATGGTGCCGAAGCCCGATTTGAGCGAGCTGGCCTTGGCGTTGACGGGCGGCAGGTCCTCGGCCTCGGTGGTGGCGGTGTCGGTGGACGACGCGCCGCATCCGGCGCTGGCGAGGATGGCTGCTGCGGCGGCGCAGGTACGTACGGTCACAGCTTGAATACTTGCCGTTACATCCTCCCAGGTCGAGGAGGCGCGGCCGGTACCACCTTCGCGGCCACCAGCGTCTCCTCGGGGATCTCCACCTCCGTGCCATCCCTTTTGCGGATCTTGAGAATTCCGTCCGCCCACGACACGAGGATGCCCACCGTGTCCCGAAACCCGCCAGGCACGCGCCTTCGGGTAGTGATCCGGGCGCCTATATCCTGACTTGTGATGGCGATGACGAGGCGTGCGGCCACGAGTTTGCCACCCTCCGTTTCGGCCAGCGAGCAAGCACGGCAATACTAGGGCGTAGCAAACCGCGGTCAGAGTCATGCCATGGTGCGGAGAAGAAGGAGCTCGAGGTGACCTACGTCATCGCGCAGCCTTGCGTGGACGTCCTGGACAAGGCGTGCATCGAGGAGTGCCCCGTCGATTGCATCTACGAGGGCGAGCGCATGCTTTACATCCACCCCGACGAGTGCGTGGACTGCGGCGCGTGCGAGCCAGTGTGCCCCGTCGAGGCGATTTTCTATGAGGACGACCTTCCCGAGCAGTGGAAGGACTTCTACAAGGCGAACGTGGACTTCTTCGAGGACCTGGGCTCGCCCGGTGGCGCCTCGAAGGTGGGCAAGATCGAAAAGGACCACCCGGTGGTGGCCGCCCTGCCGCCGCAGGGCGAGGATCACTGACGATCGTCCGCCCGACGTGCACGGGCGCATCCCACGGGATGCGCCCCGTACGCGCGCGCTCCAGCGACAGCCCGCAACACCCTGGAGAACCGTGAACAACCTGCCTGACTTCCCCTGGGACCGGCTGGAGCCCTACAAGGAGCGCGCGCTGGCACACCCCGACGGCATCGTCGACCTGTCGGTCGGCACGCCCGTCGATCCCGTGCCGCAGCTCGTCCAGGACGCGCTCACCGCGGCCGCCGACAGTCCCGGCTATCCGCTCACCCACGGCACCAAGGCGCTGCGCGAGGCCGCGGCCGGGTGGCTGGCGCGCCGCCACGGCGTCACCGTCGACCAGCGCGCCGTGCTGCCGCTGATCGGCTCCAAGGAGTTCGTCGCCTGGCTGCCCACCTACCTGGGCGCGCGCAAGGTGGTCTTCCCCGAGCTGGCCTACCCCACCTACGGCGTGGGCGCCAGGCTCGCGGGAGCCGCGGGCACCGCCTCCGACAGCACGCTCGCGCTCGGCCCCGAGCAGGTCGACCTCATCTGGGTCAACTCGCCTGGAAACCCCACGGGCCGGGTGCTGCCCGCCGAGCACCTGCGCAAGGTCGTCGCCTGGGCTCGCGAGCGCGGCGCGATCGTGGCCTCCGACGAGTGCTACATCGAGCTGGGCTGGGAGGAGCGGCCGGTCTCGATCCTGCACCCCGACGTCTGCGGCGGCTCCCACGAGGGGCTGCTCGCCGTCCACTCGCTCTCCAAGCGCTCCAACCTGGCCGGCTACCGCGCCGGGTTCGTGACCGGCGACCCCGCCCTGGTCAAGCGACTGCTGGAGATCCGCAAGCACGCCGGCATGCTGATGCCTCAGCCCGTACAGGCCGCGATGACGGTCGCGCTGGGCGACGATCAGCACGCCGACCTGCAGCGCGAGCGCTACGCCGGGCGCCGGGCGCTGCTGCGGCCCGCGCTGGAGAAGGCCGGCTGGAGCATCGACCACTCGACGGCCGGGCTGTACTTCTGGGCCACCAACGGCCAGAGCGCCTGGGATCAGGTCGGCAAGCTTTCCGAAATCGGGATTTTGGTCGCTCCCGGCGAATTCTACGGATCGGCAGGTGGGCGGCACATCCGCGTGGCGCTCACGGCGACCGATGAGCGGATCGGTGCGGCGGTGCGCCGCCTCCAGTAGGATCACCCGGCAAAGCCCCGGCGGAGCCGGGTTCGCGCGCATAAATGGATAAGGGCTTATGCCGAGGCAGACCGCGAGTGGAGCGAGCTGATCGATGAGCGTGACCTCCATGGTCGTTCTCGGGCTGAGCATCGCCACCGTCCTGCTGCTGCTGGGTGCCTTCTGGACCACCCTGCGGCAAGACAGGAAGGGCCGCTCCAGCGCCGCACCGGCCGAGGTCGCCTCCGTCGAGGCCCCGCTGGCGGCGCCGGTCAGCGCCCCTGGCCGTGCCGGCACCGACTACACCGACCCTCGCACGATCCAGGTCGGCGACCGGATCGAGGTGCACGGGTCACCCGCGCGCGTGCTCGGCGCCATGCACGTCTCCTGGCAGGGCCAGCAGTGGGTGGAGTTCCTGCTGCGCGACGGTTCGCGGCGGCTGCAGTGGCTCTCGGTCGAGGTGCGTCCTGGCGACCCGCCCCATCTTGAGGTGCAGCTCTGGAACGATGTGCCGACCCAGGGCATGGTCCCCGCCAAGAGCATGCTGATCATGGAGGGTGTGGAGTTCTTCCCCATCGAGCGGGGCACGGCCGCGTTCAGGAGCGAGGGCGACACCGGCAACCCCGACAGGGGGCTGCTCGACTTCGCCGACTACCGCGCCTCCGACGGCCGGCTGCTGTCCTTCGAGCGCATCCAGGGCCGCTCGTGGACCGCCGCCTACGCCCAGCCGCTGCCGCCCGGCTCGATCTCGATCGTCCGCCGCGCCTCCTGACCGCTCACGCCAGCTCCACGCGGCGGGCGCCCGCCTCGCCGCCCTGCTGCCAGCCGTCGGCCTCGATGTCGTTGAGCCAGGTGGCGCCGTTGTAGCCGACCTTGGTGAGCGCGTACTTCTCGGCGTGCGCCACCGACCAGGCCGCCATCAGCCAGCCGCGCCGCTTCGTGGTGATCGCGGTGCTGCCGAGCGCCTTGGCGAGCTGCTTGCGCGCGGCGTCGGTGCGGGGCTTCGGCGCCGGCGTCTTCTTCGCCGGATACCAGCAGTGCACGGCCTGCGGCACCCGGCCGGTGAAGGCGGCGGCGAGGATCTTCGCGTCGCCCTCGTGCGGCGCGTACGCGTAGCCGCCCGCCGACCGCTGCACCGCCTGCGCCGCGTCGGCCAGCGGGATCTTCCGGTAGTTCTTCACCTTGACCAGCTCGGCGAAGAACTTGTTCGTGGCGTAGACCGGGTCCATCAGCTGCCTCTTCGTGCCCCAGCCCATCGAGGGGCGCTGCTGGAACACGCCCAGCGAGTCGCGGTCGCCGTAGGTGAGGTTGAGCAGCTTCGACTCCTGCAGCGCGGTCGCGTACGCGATGACCACCGCCCGCTCGGGCAGCTTGCGCCGCGCCGCCACGGCCGCGATCGTCGCGGAGATCTGCGCCTGCTCGGGATCGAGGGTCAGCACCCCCTCAGGCGTCTTGACCACGCAGAACGGATCCTCCTCCACCGCCAGCCGCGGCGTGCGCTTCAGCAGGTGGTAGAGGCCGAATGACACGCCGACGGCCAGCACGACGACGATGATCGCGATGGTGATGACGGCACGGGAGAAGCGCGGGCGCACGCTGAGAAACCTACCCGGCCGGATAAGCTCCCAGGCCATGAGCAACGTGCGTACGTCGTCACCGCTGCCCGCCGTGGTGGACGAGCTGTGGGAGCGCAGGGCGGAGCTGACCCCCGCCGACGCCGAGGCCCGGCACCTCGTGGTGAGCGCGGTCGACCTGCTCGACAAGGGCGAGGCCAGGGTCGCGCGGGTGATGGACGACGAGGTCGTGGTGGACGAGCGGGCCAAACGCGCGATCCTGCTCAGCTTCAAGGTGCTCGGCATGACGCGCTCGCAGGTGGGCGACTTTCATCACCACGACCGGCATCCGCTCAAGAGCTCGCTGGAGGGCGTGCGGGTGGTGCCGGGCGCGATCGCCCGATGGGGCTCCTACCTCGCGCCGGGCGTGGTGCTGATGCCGTCGTTCACGAACATCGGCGCGTACGTCGACGCCGGCACCATGGTCGACACGTGGGCCACGGTCGGCTCGTGCGCCCAGATCGGCAGGAACGTCCACCTGTCGGGCGGCGTCGGCATCGGCGGCGTGCTGGAGCCGCCGAACGCGGTGCCTGTGGTCATCGAGGACGGCGCGCTCATCGGCAGCCGGGCGATGATCGTCGAGGGCGCGAGGGTCGGCGAGGGCGCGGTCGTCGGCGCGGGAACGATCCTTTCCGCGTCGATCCCGGTCATCGACGTCGAGACCGGCGAGGAGCTGGCCCGCGGCGCGATCCCGCCGTGGTGCGTGGCGGTGAGCGGCACCCGGCAGAAGGAGTTCCCCGGCGGCACGTTCGGCCTGCCGTGCGTGCTGGTGCTCAAGCGCCTCGAGCCGGGGAGCAGGCACGACAAGGCGGCGCTCAACGAGGTGCTGCGCGAACACGGAGTGAACACCTGATGCTTGACCTGACCCAGGACGTACGCGACCTGACCGCCGCGATCGTGGACGTCGAGTCCGTCAGCGGCGGCGAGAAGGCGCTGGCCGACGAGGTCGAGCGGGCACTGGCCGCGCTGCCGCACCTCAAGGTGACCCGGTCGGGCGAGACGGTCGTGGCACGCACCGAGCAGGGCCGCTCCGAGCGGGTGCTGATCGCGGGCCACCTCGACACCGTCCCCGTCGCCGGCAACCTGCCCAGCAGGGTGGAGGGCGACCTGCTCTACGGCTGCGGCACCACCGACATGAAGGCGGGCGTGGCCGTCGCGCTCAAGCTGGCCGCCGCCCTGCCCGCGCCCGGCCGCGACGTCACCTACGTCTTCTACGACTGCGAGGAGGTCGAGGCCGAGCGCAACGGCCTGACCAGGGTCGCGCGCGAGCACCCCGACTGGCTGGCGGCCGACTTCGCGGTGCTGATGGAGCCCACCGACGGCGTCATCGAGGGCGGCTGCCAGGGCACGCTGCGCGCCGACGTCACGGTGACGGGCAAGCGGGCGCACAGCGCGCGCTCGTGGTTCGGGGTCAACGCCATCCACGGCATCGAGCCGGTGCTGGCCAGGCTCAACGCGTACGAGCCGCGCCGGCCGGTGGTCGACGGGCTCGAATACCACGAGGGGCTCAACGCGGTGGGCGTGCGCGGCGGCGTGGCCGGCAACGTCATCCCCGACCTGTGCGTGGTGAGCGTCAACTACCGCTTCGCGCCCGACCTGTCGATCGAGGAGGCGGAGCA
The DNA here is from genome assembly GCF_040609855.1 of Nonomuraea sp. NPDC004580. Taxonomy (NCBI): domain Bacteria; kingdom Bacillati; phylum Actinomycetota; class Actinomycetes; order Streptosporangiales; family Streptosporangiaceae; genus Nonomuraea; species Nonomuraea sp. NPDC004580. The sequence continues at coordinate 67,917 of NZ_JBEXLH010000037.1, forward strand.
GCACGTACGCGAGGTCTTCGACGGTTTCGCGGTGAGCCTGACGGACGCGGCGCCGGCGGCCCGTCCCGGGCTCACGCACCCGGTGGCGGCGGCCTTCACGGCGGCGGTCGGCGGCACCCCGCGCGCCAAGCTGGGCTGGACCGACGTGGCCCGCTTCTCCGCGCTCGGCGTCCCGGCCGTCAACTACGGCCCTGGGGACCCGAACCTGGCACACCAGCAGGGCGAGTACGTGTCGCTGCAGAAGATCGTCGAGAGCGAGCGGGCGATGCTCGACTGGCTGTCCGCCTAGAAGGGGCCCACACATGAAAGTGGCCTTCCTCGCCGGCCATTTGGCGGGGAAGACCACTTTCAGTCCCGAGCAGCACCCTCGCCGATTAGACGCGGGGGAGCCGAAATCTGGTTCCCTGCTTCTTCCAAGTTTTTTCAGAACGGTTTCTCACCCCCGCCACCTGCGGTTACGCCTGCGGCATGCACGCTGGAGACCTCCAGGGGGCGGTGACGCGGTTCCTGGAACCGGCCACGTGCGAGAAGGACTAGCGTGATCCGCATGGAAAAGATCCGTCGAGAACGCCGACAGGGCCAGGCTTTCGTCCGCGGCAGCCTCGTCCCCAGTTCCACCCACGACCAGCGGCTGCTGGCCCGTCAGGGGCCGTCCGACTGGGTGCACATGGACCCGTGGCGGGTCCTGCGCATCCAGGCGGAGTTCGTGGAGGGCTTCGGCCAGCTCGCCGAGCTGCCCCCGGCCGTCACGGTCTTCGGCTCGGCCCGCACCGCCCCCGACTCGCCCGAATACGCGCTGGGCCGCACACTCGGCCGCAAGCTGGCCGAGGCCGGCTACGCGGTGATCACCGGCGGCGGGCCCGGCGTCATGGAGTCGGCCAACCGGGGCGCGAGCGAGGTCGACGGCGCGGTGTCCGTGGGGCTCGGCATCGAGCTGCCCTTCGAGCAGCGCATGAACGACTACGTCGATCTCGGCATCGAGTTCCGCTACTTCTTCGTCCGCAAGACGATGTTCGTCAAATACTCCTGCGGCTTCATCACGCTGCCCGGCGGCTTCGGCACGCTCGACGAGCTGTTCGAGGCGCTGACGCTGGTGCAGACCCACAAGGTCACCTCCTTCCCCGTGGTGCTGCTCGGCAGCGAGTTCTGGGGCGGGCTGGTCGACTGGATCAAGGGCACGCTGCTGGGCACCGGCAAGATCGCCGCCCAGGACCTCGACCTGATCACCGTCACCGACGACCCCGACGAGGCCGTCCGCATCATCGTCGAGTCCGACCGGGCCCGCTCCCGGCAGCGCCAGGAGGAGATCAAGGCGGCATCGGTTCAGACGGCGGAGCCGCAATAAGATCTCGCAGCGTGAACATCTGCGTCTATTGCGCCTCCAGCCTGACCATCGACGCCAAATACATCGACCTGGCCGCCCAGGTGGGCACCGAGCTGGCCCGGCGGGGTCACACGCTGGTGAGCGGCGGCGGGTCGGTGTCCTGCATGGGCGCCGTCACCTCGGCCGCCCGCGCCGCGGGCGGCCGGACGATCGGGGTGATTCCGCAGGTCCTGGTCGACATGGAGGTGGCCGACGAGGAGTCGGACGAGCTGGTGGTGACCGGCGGCATGCGCGAGCGCAAGGGCGTCATGGACGACCGCTCCGACGCGTTCCTGGTGCTGCCCGGCGGCATCGGCACGCTGGAGGAGCTGTTCGAGATCTGGAGCGCGCGGGTGCTCGGCATCCACGACCGCCCGCTCGTGCTGCTCGACCCCTTCGGCCTGTACGACCCGCTGAAGACGCTCGTCGAGCGCATGTACGACGAGGGCTTCACGCGTCCCGACGTCTTCGACGCCATCTCCTGGACCTCGACGGTCGAGGAGGCGTTCGCCCACCTGGAGGCCCGTACGCAACCGGTCAGGCCGAGCGTCGCCGAGCTGGGCGAGGCGTCCGGCTGACCGGCGTTCCCGCCGCCCGGAGACGCACCGGTCGCGGCATGTGCGGGACCTCGTGCCCCGATGCTATGAGTACGATGCCAATGTGCTGGTCATACTCGCCATCGCCGCCATCGCGATCCTGGTCTGCGTGGTCCTGGTCTCCCTGGGCAAGGGCGGTGAGCTGACCGAGTTCCCGCCCGATGTGCCGCCGCTCGACCTGCCTGACGCGGGGCAGCTCTCGGCGGTCGACTTCATGGCGCTCCACCTGCCGGTCAACCTGGTCGGCTATCACACGCAGAGCGTCGATGAGACGCTGCGCCGCGCCGCGACGGCGATCAGCGCGCGTGACACCCGCATCGCCGTGCTGGAGCAGCGGGTCTCCGAGCTGCTGTCCAACCGGCTGTACGCGCGGCAGGAGGTCTACGCCGCGCCCGGTTCCGGGCCGCGTACCGAGCACGAGCCCGAGGCTCCCGCCGAGTCCCGCGAGCTGTCGGAGTCGGGCGACCCGGTGACCTCCAGCGGCGCCTCGGTGTCATGGGACGGCGAGGCCGGCATGACCGGCCCGCCCGAGGACCCGGAGTGGCGGCTGCCCGAGGCTGAGAAGGAGCCTGAGGACAGGGCCGACGAAGACAAGGCCGACGAAGACAAGGCCGAAGAAGCAGAGAAGGCCGGCGAGAAGGACGCCGAGGAGCAGGAAGACTCCTCCGTGCGGGCCTCGCTCAACGGCCAGGAGGATGAGCAGCGCAAGTGACAGAGCCGATCCGCTGCACCTGGGCCGGCATGTCCGACCCGATGTACCTCGCCTACCACGACAAGGAGTGGGGCCGCCCGCTCAAGGGCGACGACGCGGTCTTCGAGCGGGTCTCGCTCGAGGCGTTCCAGTCGGGGTTGTCGTGGCTGACGATCCTGCGCAAGCGGGAGAACTTCCGGGCCGCCTTCGACGGCTTCTCCATCGCGAAGGTGGCGGCGTACACAGAGGAGGACGTCGAGCGGCTGCTCGGCGACGCCGGCATCATCCGCAACCGCGCCAAGATCGAGGCGGCCGTCGCCAACGCCAGGGCCGCGCTCGACCTGCCCGGTGGCCTGTCGGAGCTGGTGTGGCGGCACGCCGACCCCGACGCGCCGGCGCCGCGCACGATGGCCGACGTGCCGGCCGTCACGCCGGGCTCGAAGGCGCTGGCCAAGGAGCTCAAGAAACACGGCTTCACGTTCGTCGGCCCGACCACCGCCTACGCGCTCATGCAGGCGATCGGGCTGGTCAACGATCATCTCGAGGACTGCATCGCGCGTACGTGGTGAGCTCCGCCGCGTGACCGCGCCCAGCCCGCCGTCCCAGGTCCGTGATCGCCCAGGGAGAGCCGTGCGGCGGCGCCAGGGTCTCCGACACCGCGATGAGCAGTGAGAGGCCGTAGGAGCCCGTGTAGGTCACTCCGCGTTGAACGTCGGCTGTTCCTTGGCGAGGAAGGCGCGGGTGGCGTTGAGGTGGTCCTGGGTGGCGACGCACTGGTCCTGGAGGTCGGCCTCCATGGCGAGCGAGTCGGCCAGCGCGTGGGTGGCGGCGTAGGCCAGCGCCCGCTTGGTGGCGCCGTAGGCCAGCGTGGGGCCCTGCGCGAGGCGTACGGCCAATTCCGTGGCGGTCTTCATGACGTCCTCCGCCGGCACCACGCGGGTCACCAGGCCCAGCTCCAGGGCGCGGGCCGCGTCGAGCGGCTCGCCCAGCAGCATCAGCTCGGCGGCGCGCCCCTGACCCACCAGGCGCTGCAACGTCCACGACGCGCCCGAGTCGGGTGCGAGCCCGATCCCCGCGAACGCCAGTGCGAACTTCGCCCGCTCCGACGCCACCCGCAGGTCACAGGCGAACGCCAGCGACGCGCCCGCGCCCGCCGCCACCCCGTTCACGGCGGCCACCACCGGCTTGGGCATCGTGCTGATCAGCTCGACGATCGGGTTGTAGTGCGCCCGCACGGTGTTGGCCAGCCCGCGCCCCGCCTCCAGGTTGTCGGCGTGCTCGCGCAGGTCCTGGCCCGCGCAGAAGGCCCGGCCCGACCCGGTCAGCAGCACCGCGCGCACCCCGCGGTCGTGCGCGGCCTTGCGCAGCGCGTCGTGCAGCGCCTGCTTGGTCTCGGCGGTCAGCGAGTTCATCGCCTCGGGCCGGTCGAGCGTGATGGTGGCGACGGCGTCGGCCACGTCATAGCGGATCACAGCAACTCCCTGTCGACGAACGCGGCGGCTGCGGGCAGCAGCCTGGCGGCCTCCTGCTCGAAGAAGGCCCGCGCCTTCTCACCCGACCAGCCCGCGGGCAGCAGCTCGGACGGCAGGCCAGGATCGCGGAACAGGAAGTTGCGCCACCCGTGCACCAGCCGGCTCCGCGTCGCGAACACCCGGTCGGGCGGCGCCCCCTCCGGCAGGGTGCTGATCAGCGTGACAGCCTCGGCCAGCCAGTGCTCGTACGCCTCGCCGATGGCGTCCAGATCCCATGCCCTGGCCACCAGCTCGCGCGGGTCGCCCTCCAGCGCCGCGTCGAACCTGTCGGCCCGCACCCCTTCGCCCTCCAGCAGGTTGTCCAGCTCGATCGAGGAGCGCGGGCCGATCCACGTCGTCTCCGACAGCGAGGCGTAGCCGAGGAACGTCAGGTCCGCCTTCAGCCGCTCCCTGCGCTGCCGTTCCTTGACCGGTTCGAAGACGATCAGGTGCCAGCGGCCGTGCCAGGTCAGCGTTCCGGCTCGGTAAATTCTCAGCGCCGCCTCGTCCAGCCGCCTGACGCACTTCGGCGTCAGCCCGTAGCCCGCGCCCTGCGGCAGCCGCACCGGCTGGAGCCAGCCCTGGCGCACCATTCTCGAAACCGCCGTTCGTACGGCGGGAGCGGCTATTTCCAGGGGTTTCATGAGGCGCACGAGAGCGGCGACGGACGCCTGTCCGCCGCGTGAACGCAGGTGGTCACCATAGAGGTCGAACAGAGCGGCGCGAGCGTGCACGAAGTCCAGTTTGGACGTCATCGCCTGCCTCGACAACGCATTCTGGGAGGAGATCGTTACCCATGAGCGCTCTCGATGCGGGAGAATAGGACATCACAGAAGACGTGAATGCGCCGACCACCCCTTCGGGAGGTCGGAAATCGCGGGCCGCGGGAGCCCAAGGCAGGAAGGGATGCACGCATGGCGGCGATGAAGCCGCGGACCGGCGATGGTCCGCTCGAGGTCACCAAGGAAGGGCGCGGCATTGTCATGCGGGTCCCCCTGGAGGGTGGCGGCCGGCTCGTCGTGGAGATCTCCGCCGACGAGGCCAAGGCGCTCGGCGAGGCGTTGAAGAACGTCGTCGGCTGAGCGCTCCCCGGAGATGACTTTGTTCCACGACCCTGGCGTACCCACGACGCCAGGGTCGCTGACGTTTGAGGAGTAGTCCGTGCCCATTGAGACCACTACGTCGGTGGTCACCGAGGTTCCCGACGACGCCGAGTTGCTGGCCGTCCCCTATGACTCCGACCTCAGCCCCTCGGTCGAGCTGCCGCTGCCGGCCGCCGGCCTGCTCGCCCACTACGACGCCAAGGGCGAGGCGGGCGAGATCGTCGAGGTGCCGGTGGCTCGGTCCGGCGGAGTGGGCCGGGTCCTGCTGTACGGCGTGGGCGACGGCTCGCCGCGCGCCCTGCGCACCGCCGCCGCCGCGCTGACCAGGAAGGCCAAGGGCAGGGACACGCTGACCGTGGTGCCGCCCGCGGGTGATCTGACGCCGTTCGCCGAGGCGGCGCTGCTGGCGGCGTACACGTTCAGGATCGGAAAGGCCGGCAAGAAGCCGGTCGGCACGCTGGTGTTCGCCGGGGCCGACGAGGGCCAGGTGCGGCGCGCCGAGACCGTCGCGCGGGCCGTGGCCTTCGCCCGCGACCTCGCCAACACGCCGTCCTCGGTGAAGAACCCCGCCTGGCTCGCCGAGCAGGCCGAGGAGAGCGGCGTGCCGGTCGAGGTCTGGGACGAGGAGCGGCTGAAGGCCGACGGGTTCGGCGGCATCCTCGCCGTCGGGCAGGGCTCGGCCAGCCCGCCCCGGCTCATCAAGCTCACCTACACCCCCGACGAGCCGGTCGAGCGGCACGTCGTGCTGGTGGGCAAGGGCATCACGTTCGACTCGGGCGGGCTGTCGCTCAAGCCGACCGACAACATGAAGACCCAGAAGACCGACATGGCGGGCGGCGCGGTCGTCATCGCCGTGCTCAAGGCGCTGGCCGAGCTCAAGGCCCCCGTACGCGTCACGGGTCTGGTCGCCGCCGCCGAGAACATGCCGTCCGGCACCGCTCAGCGGCCCAGCGACGTGATCAAGCACTACGGCGGCCGTACGGTCGAGGTGCTCAACACCGACGCAGAAGGCCGGCTCGTGCTGGCCGACGCGCTCGCCTACGCCGACGCCGTGCTCGACCCCGACGAGGTGATCGACATCGCCACGCTCACCGGGGCCATCACGGTCGCGCTCGGCCGCCACTACGGCGCCGTCTACTCCTCCGACGACACGCTGGCCGAGCGCCTCGTCTCCGCGGGCCAGGCGGCCGACGACAAGCTGTGGCGGATGCCGCTGGTCGAGGACTACACGCCCGCGCTCAGGTCGCCGATCGCCGACCTCGCCAACGTCGAGTCGGGCTCCACCTACGGCGGCGGGTCGATCACGGCGGCGCTGTTCCTGCGGGAGTTCGCGGGCAAGCGGCCGTGGGCGCACCTCGACGTCGCCGGCGTCGGGCGCAGCACGGTCGACGAGGGCACGCTCACCAAGGGCGCCACGGGCTTCGGCGTCCGCCTCCTGGTGGAGTGGCTCACCAAGGGCTGACCGCTTCGCCCACCGGCCCCGCGCGGGGCCGGTGGGTCAGCCGGAGATCTTCACCGCGGCCAGCAGGCCGTCGCCGAGCGGCATGAGCACCGAGCGCAGCCGCTCGTCCGACTGCACCAGCTTGCCGACCTCGCGCAGCGCCACCGTGTCGGTGTCGCGCTGCGTCGGGTCGGCCACGCGGTTGTGCCACAACATGTTGTCGAACGCCACGATGCCGCCCACGCGCAACAGCCGGACCGCCTCGGCGAGATAGTCGGCGTATTCCTGCTTGGCGCCGTCGGCGAACACCATGTCATAGCCGCCGTCCGACAAGCGCGGCAGCACGTCGAGCGCGCGGCCCGAGATGAGCCGCACCCTGCTGCCGGAGAACCCGGCCTCCGTGAACGCCTGCCGGGCCAGCCGCTGATGCTCGGGCTCCACGTCGACGCTCGTCAAAGTGCCGTCCGTACGCATGCCGCGCAGCAGCCACAATCCCGACACGCCGCAACCCGTGCCGATCTCGACCACCGACTTGGCGTTGACGACGGTCGCGAGAAAGCACAGGGCGGCGCCGCCGCCGGGAAGGATGGGTGTGGCACCCATCTCCAGCCCGCGCTGCCGCGCCGCGTGCAGGATCTCATCCTCATGATGGAACTGCTCCGCATAGGCCAGAGTGGCCTCCACCGGAGTGGTCATCGGCCTCCTCCCCCCACTTTCGTGCGATTGGTCGCGAGGTATACGCGTGATTGGCACCGATCGCAGCCTAGGGGAGACACGCCGGGACGGGAACTCAGGAGGGTCCCGAGGCGTTGCAGGTTTAAACGGGCTTTGCCGGTCCGGAAGGCAGGCAGTGCGCACGAAGGGACGAAACCAGGCACTATGGCGGTAGCGGTGGTCCCAGAGAGAGGAGTTCTGGTGGACGAGAGCGACCACCAGACCGATGCTCCGGTGTCGTCCGACTGGACGCCTCCCAGCTGGGAGGAAGTGGTGCGGACTCACTCCGCACGCGTGTATCGGCTGGCGTACCGGCTGACCGGCAATGTCCATGATGCCGAAGACCTCACACAGGAGGTCTTCGTCAGGGTCTTCAGGTCGCTGTCGAGTTACACCCCCGGCACGTTCGAGGGGTGGCTGCACCGGATCACGACCAACCTGTTCCTCGACATGGCGCGGCGCAAGCAGCGCATCAGGTTCGAGGGGCTGGCCGACGACGCCGCCGAGCGGCTGCGCGGTCGTGAGCCGTCCCCGGCGCAGGCGTTCGACGACGCCCACCTGGAGCCCGACATCCAAGCCGCCCTCGACGCGCTCGCCCCCGAGTTCCGGGCCGCGATCGTGCTGTGTGACATCGAGGGCCTGTCCTACGAGGAGATCGCGGCCACGCTCGGCGTCAAGCTGGGTACGGTCCGAAGCCGTATTCACCGTGGCCGGGCGCAGTTGCGGGAGGCTCTCGACCATCGAGCCCCCCGTAATTCTCAACTCCCCCCGACCGTGATCCGTGGGGAGGAAATCTGACATGGCTCATCTGGGAGAACGCGCATCCGCGCTCGTCGACGGAGAGCTCAGCCACACCGAGCGCGAGCGTGCGCTGGCTCATCTGACTTTCTGTGCTGACTGTCGTCGTGAGGTCGAGTCGGTGCGGGCGCTCAAGTCACGCCTGCGCTCGCTCGAGACGCCGGCGATGCCGGCCGACCTGACGATGTCCCTGCTCCGCATGGCGGAGCCGGGCGGGCCGTTGCCGCCGAGGGAGCGCCCTTTCCCCACGCGTACGTTCGGGGGAGTGCCCATTCCAGGGCCGCACACCATCGCGCCGCTCGACAACCGGCCGCGCCGCGACGCCGGTGGCGGGGCTTCGGGGCCTGGCCGTGGCAGTAGGCGGCGCAACACCTATGTCGCGGTCGGCGTGGTCTCAGCGGCCGTGGCGCTCGGCACCTTCTTCGCCGTGAGCGGAGTGGGGCAGAACAACCCGGCTCCGCCTGTTGAACTGTTCCAGCAGCAGGCCCGTACTACGCCTACGAACGCCCCCGCCACCGCCACACCCTGACCTCGGCAATGCCGGGGGCAATCGGTTGGCGTAGTCGGCGGCGGAGCGGGCATACGATCTGGGTTCGGGAATTGTCACAGGCAAGTCCTGACAAAAGCTTTAGATCACTCGTATGCCGCAAGAGCCCGGATTTGCGGTGGCCGAGCCAAGGAGTGGTGAGACTTAGATGACCGACGAGACGCGGTCCGCAGAAGGACGCACACCGTCGGACTCCCCCGAGCCACAGGGGCGGCCTGACTTCCTGCCCGCGGACGACCGGTCCGAGCAGCGGTCGGAGCCGCCCGCATCCTTCGGCTCGTCGTGGGGCGACCCGTCGGGCCGCCCCGGGGGCTCCGGCTCGCCGCCGTACGGCCCGGCGGGGCCGCAGGGCGCGGGGCCCCAGCACGGCGCGCCGTCATTCGGCCCTCCGGACCGTTCCCCCGAGGGCCCTGCCTACGGCCGCCCTGACGCCGACTCCCGCTCCTACGACGGCCCCGTCTACGGGCGGCCCGACGCGGAAACCCGCTCCCACGAAGGCCCGTCCTTCGGCCCACCCAACTCCTCCGGCCCTTCCAGCGGCCCGTCCTTCGGGCCGCCCGACTCCTCCGGCCCCTCCTTCGGGCCGCCCGGTTCCGGTGGGCCGTCCTCCGGGCCGTCCTTCGGGCCGCCCAGCGGGGACACGCGGGCCTATGACAGCCCGTTCTTCGGCTCGCCCGACGGGGGTGCCCGCTCTTACGAGGGGCCGCCGTTCGGGTCGTCCGGCGAAGGTCCGGGTTACGGGAGGCCGCGCGGCGGTGCGTACGGCGACTCCTACGGCGACTCCTATGGCGGGCCGCCCCAGCCGCCGCCCCCGCGTCAGGCCATGGGCATGGGTCCCGGCTGGGCCCCGCCACCGCCCGGCGGCAAGGACGGAAGCGCCGCGGGCCGCGGGCCGCGCACGGGGTTCCTGATCGCCATGGCCCTGGTCATCGCGCTGGTGGCGTCCCTGCTCGGCAGCGTCGGCACCTACCTGCTCACCCGGCCGAGCAGCAGCGCCAACGACCCCTCCTACAGCCTCGGCCCGCTGCCCACCGGCGCCACCAACCGCGCGCCCGACTCCGTCGCGGGGGTGGCCGCCCGGGTGCTGCCCAGCGTGGTCTCGCTGGAGGTCGGCAACGGCAGCAACACCGAGGGCGCCTCGGGCTCCGGTTTCCTCATCAAGAACGGCTACGTGGTCACCAACAACCACGTCGTCTCGCTGGCCGCGCAGGGCGGCGAGATCCGGATCATGTTCAACAACCGCAAGACCACCACGGCCCGGATCGTCGGCCGCGACCCCGGCTCCGACCTGGCGGTGGTCAAGCCTGAGGAGACGTTCGGGACGCCGGAGATCACGCTCGGCAACTCCGACCAGGTCGTCGTCGGCGATCCCGTCATCGCCATCGGTTCGCCGCTCGGCCTGACCGGCACGGTCACGACCGGCATCGTCAGCTCGCTCAACCGGCCGGTCATCGCCGGTGACGACACCGGCACCAGCAGCGAGGAGCCGGCGTACATCAGCGCCATCCAGACCGACGCCGCCATCAACCCGGGCAACTCCGGCGGTCCGCTGGTGAACGGCAAGGGCGAGGTCGTCGGGGTCAACTCCGCGATCGCCACCCTGGGCCGGTCGATGACCAGCCAGAGCGGCAGCATCGGGCTGGGCTTCGCGATCCCGGTCAACCAGACGCGGCGGGTGGCGGAAGAGCTGATCACCACCGGCAAGGCCAAGCGGCCGAAGATCGGCATCGTCCTGGAGAAGGACTTCAGGGGCCAGGGCGTCAAGATCGCCACCGAACCGGCGGCCGGCCAGCAGCCGGTCACGCCGGGCGGCCCCGCCGACAAGGCCGGTCTGAAGGCCGGCGACGTGATCCTGGAGATCGACGGCCTCACCCTCCAGGACGGCAACGAGCTCATCGCCCTGATCCGCAGCAAGGAGCCGGGCTCCAAGATCAAGGTCAAGTACCAGCGCGACGGCCAGGACCGTACCGCGACCCTGACCGTCGTGGCGGACGACGAACCGGCCCCCACACCCTCCTGACAGCGCGCTGGTCGAGCAAGGGCGTCGGGCGGAAGACAACCCGGCCGACGCCCTCAGCACCCCGGCCCCGCCCGCCCATCCCGCTTGTTGCGGATAGGAAGGGTTCTCAGGGGTGGGAAGCGGCGCTCTCCGGGCTGGGGAGGGCGTCGGCCTCACCGTCCCGTCCGGCCGCGCCCCCCGCGTCCTTGCCCACATTGGCCGGCGGCGATCTCGGCGCGTGGGTGTTCGTGCTGGGTGGGGTGATCTTTCCGCGGGCTGGGGGATTTGTGGCCGGGGGGGCGACTCGGGCACGGCTGGGAGCCCTTAGTCTGTGGATAGGCCGGGGTTGTCCTCGGAGAGGTTGGACTGCGGTAGGAGCTCACGGTGTTCGGACTCGGGTGGATGGAGGTCGGAGCGCTGATCGTGATCGCGCTGCTCGTCTTCGGTCCCGAAAAACTGCCGCAGGCCGCCGCGCAGGCGGGCAAGACCCTGCGCAACCTGCGCCGGATGGCCAACAACGCGCGCGACGACCTGCGCGCCGGTCTGGGCCCGGAGTTCCAGAACTTCGACCCGGCCGACCTCAACCCGCGCAACTTCGTCCGCAAGCATCTCCTCGACGACCTCGAGGACGACTGGAACAACCAGGGCAAGCCGAAGGAGCTGGAGCCGACGCCGGCCACGTACACGCCGGAGCCGGTCGATGAGCTGGGCTTCGGCGAGATCCCCCCGTACGACTCGGAAGCGACCTGAAAGACCCCCACAGACGCGCATCGGGCCCGCCCAGAGCAACCTGGGAGCGGGCCCGACGAAGGTGAGGGGTCAGCGGCGCGGGGCGAGACCCAGCTGCATGCCCTTGAGGCTGGAGGAGCGCTTGCTCAACCCGCCGGCGATCGTGCGCAGCTCGGCCGCGGCGGGCGAGTCGGGGTCGGTGAGCACGAGCGGCTTGCCCTCGTCGCCGCCCTCGCGCAGCCGCATGTCGATGGGCACCTGACCGAGCAGCGGCACGCGCGCGCCGAGCGTGCGGGTGAGCGCGTCGGCGACGGTCTGGCCGCCGCCCTCGCCGAAGACGGCGATGCGCTCGTCGCAGTGGGGGCAGGGCAGCCACGCCATGTTCTCGATGACGCCGGCGATCTGCTGGTGGGTCTGCGCCGCGATGGAGCCGGCCCGCTCGGCGACCTCGGCGGCGGCCATCTGGGGCGTGGTGACGACGAGGATCTCGGCCCCCGGCAGCCGCTGGGCGACCGAGATGGCGATGTCGCCGGTGCCGGGCGGCAGGTCGAGCAGGAGGACGTCGAGGTCGCCCCAGTAGACGTCGGCGAGGAACTGGTGCAGCGCCCGGTCGAGCATGGGGCCGCGCCAGACTACCGGCGTGTTGCCCGGCGGCTTGAACATGCCGACCGAGATGACCTTGATGTCGTGGGCCACCGGCGGCATGATCATGTCTTCGACCTTGGTGGGCCGCTCGGCGGCGCCCAGCATGCGGGGGATGCTGTGGCCGTAGATGTCGGCGTCGACGATGCCGACCTTGAGCCCGTTGGAGGCCATGGCGGCGGCGAGGTTGACCGTGACCGAGGACTTGCCGACCCCGCCCTTTCCGCTGGCCACCGCGAAGACGCGGGTGAGCGAGCCCGGCTGGTTGAACGGGATCTCCTTCTCGGGCCCGCGGTCGCCTCTGAGCTTGGTCTGCAGGGTCTTGCGCTGCTCGGCGCTCATCACGTCGAGCTCGATCCGCACGCCGGTCACGCCTTCGACCTTGGCGACGGCGTTGGTGACGTCGCGGCTGATGGTGTCCTTCATCGGGCAGCCGGCCACGGTGAGGTAGACGCCTACGCGCACCGAGCCGTCGGGAGCGATCTCGATGTTCTTGACCATGTCGAGGTCCGTGATCGGGCGACGGATCTCGGGGTCGATGACGGTGGACAGCGCGGCCGTCACGAGTTCCTGGGTTGGTGCCATCGAAGTCTCGGCACGAGGGAGTGCCGTCCCTCCTTAGTCGGTCTATGTGTGACAGGCGCTGGGACGCCGGTGAGGATGCCCCTCCATGGTATGAACCAGCGGCCTCGCCGGGTTAATCCGCACTGTTAGATGTCTGTGCAACAGCGTCTCAAGGTTACTCCGCGTGCCCCGTGCGCGACGAACGGCCGTCCTGCGGGGCCCCGGGACTCGCGGCGATGGTGTCCTTCAGCTCGTCGAGCAGCCGTCCCATCTCGGCGCGCAGGTAGTCGCGGGTGGCCACGTCGTTGATGGCGAGGCGCAGCCCGGCGATCTCGCGCGTCAGGTATTCGATCTCGGCCTGGTTGCGGTCGGCGGTCTCGCGGTCCTGCTCGTACTGGATGCGGTCGCGGTCGTCCTGGCGGTTCTGGGCGAGCAGGATGAGCGGCGCGGCGTAGCTCGCCTGCAGCGAGAGCATCAGCGTGAGGAAGATGAACGGGTACGGGTCGAACTTCAGGTGCGGCGGCGCGAACACGTTCCACAGCACCCAGACCGACACGAACACCGTCATGTAGACGATGAACCGGGCGGTGCCGAGGAACCGGGCGATGCGCTCGGACAGCCGCCCGAACGCCTCGGGGTCGTAGTGGGGCCGCAGCGTACGGCGCAGCGCTCGCGGCTGGTCGAGCCGGTCAGTCGTCATCCTCGTCGTCCCTCTCCCGCCAGTCCTCGGGCAGCATGTGGTCGAGCACGTCGTCCACGGTCACGGCCCCGACCAGGCGGCCCAGCTCGTCCACGACGGGCGCCGCGACGAGGTTGTAGTTGGCCAGGTAATAGGTGACCTCGCGCAGCGTGAACTCCGGCTTGATCGGGTCGATCGAGGGATCGAGCACGCCGCCGAGCAGCGTGGACGGCGGCTCGCGCAGCAGCCGCTGGAAGTGCGCGACCCCCAGGTACGTGCCCGTCGGCGTCTCGGTCGGCGGCCTGGCGACGTAGACCTGGGCGGCCACGGCGGGCGTGAGGTCCTGCTGCCTGATGTGGGCGAGCGCCTCCGCGACGGTGGAGGTGGGCGGCAGGATGACGGGCTCGCTGGTCATCACGCCGCCCGCGCTGGTCTCCGGGTACGTCAGCAGCCGCCGCACCGGCGCCGCCTCCTCGGGCTCCATCAGCGCGAGGAGCTGGGCCGCCTGCTGGTCGGGCAGGTCGTGCAGCAGGTCGGCGGCGTCGTCGGGCCCCATCTCCTCCAGCACGACGGCGGCCCGCTCGGGCTCAAGGATGCTGAGGATGCCGATCTGGTCGTCGGGCGGCAGCTCCTCCAGCACGTCGGCGAGGCGCGTGTCGTTGAGCGCGCGGGCGATCTCCAGCCGGCGCTTGCTGGGCAGGTCGTGCAGGGCACTGGCCATGTCGGCGGCGCGCAGCGACTCGAACGCGGCGATCAGCCCGGCCGCGCCCTGATCCTTCTGCAGCGTGTCGAACCCGGACACCTCCTGCCAGCCGACGATGCGCGGGTCGCGCCGCCTGCGCTTGTAGACGGCGACCTTGGTGATCTCCCAGACGGACGGCTTGATCTCCTCCATGGCGACGTCGTAGACGATCATGGGCTGGCCTTCGACGGTCACGGTGAGGTCGAGCATCTCGCCGATGACCAGCGTCTCGGTGGCGCGCTGCTCGAACCTGCGCATGTTGAGCCGCCCGGTGAAGACGACGGACCCGGCCTCGATGCGCACCACGCGGGTGACGGGCAGGAAGACGCGGCGGCGCGGCTGCACCTCCACGACGAACCCGTGGACGGTGGGCCGGCGGCCGATGCGCAGCCCGACCACGACGTCCCTGACGCGGCCGATCTGGTCGCCCGCCGGGTCGAAGACCGGGGTCCCCGGCAGGCGGGCCACGAAGATCTTCACGTGGCCAGGCTAACAGCGGGGTTCCATTGCGCCGGGGACGCGGTACGTGTCAGTATCAAACCTGCTAAACGGTGATTACGCTGCAGGTGGTGTGCGATGAGGTATGCGGGACTGGCGCTCGCGTTCGTGAGCTCGTGCTGTTTCGCGTTCTCCGGGCCGATGGCGAAATACCTCATCGCGGCCGGACTGGCGCCGATCGAGGCGGTGTGGACGCGCATGGCGGGCGCCGGGCTGCTGCTGGTGGCCGTGCTGGCCCTGGTGCGGCCCCGCGCGCTGCGGATCCCGCGCTCGATGCTGCCCTTCGTGGGCCTGTACGCGGTCATGGCCGTTGCCGGCGTCCAGGCGCTCTACTTCGTGGCGATCACCCGGCTGCCGGTGGGGATCGCGCTGCTGCTGGAGTTCATGGCGCCGGTGATGGTGGTGGCGTGGGTGCGGGTCATCCGCAAGGTACGCCTGGCCAGGGCCGCGTACGTGGGCGCCGTCGTCGCGGTCGTGGGGCTCGGCATCGTCGTCGAGGCGTGGCAGGGGCTGCGCCTGGACGCGCTGGGCCTGCTGCTCGGCCTCCTGGCCGGGGCGTGCTGCGCCGGATATTTCCTGATGAACGATAGCTTCAGCGATGAGATCGACCCCCTGGGCCTCATCGCGTGGGGCATGACGGGGGCGGCCGTGGTGCTGGTGCCGTTCGCCCGGCCGTGGGACATCCCCTGGAGCGCCTTCACGGCCACCGCATCACCCGAGGGCGGGTTCGCGCTGCCGGTGCTGGGGGCGTACCTGTGGATGGTGGTCGTCGCCACCGTGGTCGCGTACATCCTGGGGGTGAACGCCGTGCGGCGGCTGTCGGCCGCGGTCGGCGCGACCGTGGCGTCGCTGGAGGTGATCTTCGGCGCCGTCGTGGCGTGGGTGCTGGTGGGGGAGACGCTCGGCGCGTTCCAGATCGTGGGCGGGCTCATCGTGATCGGCGGCGCGCTGCTCGCCCAGACCGCCACCGCGGCCGCCCAGCCGGAGCTTGGGCCGGAGCCCGAGCCGGTGCCGGTGACCCCGTGAGGTCAGAGCCGCGGGGTCAGGCGCCAGACGGTGGACTCGCGGGCCCAGCGCTCGGCCAGGTGCTCGGTGTCACGGGCGTTGAGCCGCTCTTTGGCGAGCACCGCCACCGCGTCGGCCGCCGCGGCCTGATCGACCGCCTCGACCGTCGCCTCGAACTCCGCGAGGCGCGCCCCGTTGTCCTTGCTGCGCAGCGTCACCTGCACCCGGTCGAGCGACTCCAGACCGGGAAGTTGCTGCTCGGCGCCGCCTGAGACGAGGTAGACGGCGCCGTCGTGCCAGGCGTGCCAGGCCAGGCGCGGACGGTCGAGGGCGAGCCAGAGGATGCCCGACTTCTTCGCGCCCTCCTCGACGGCCGCGGCCGGCACGGTGCTCACAGGCTGCTCGCTCACAAGCACGACTGTAACCGCAGAAAGCAGGCCACGAGTAGGTTGAGCGCATGTTGCGTCCTGGAAGCTGGTCCAGGCCTGCGGGTGAAAGTCCCGTCCGGGTAAGCATCGGAGCGCCCGGTAGCAGGCCCCGGCTCGTCATG